>QGUR01000062.1 GCA_003242205.1 Chloroflexota bacterium
TTTTAAAACGGTTTTGCCCGGTTTCCGTTTTCACCCGGTTCTGCCCCTTTGATTATCCGCTACCATTCGGCGGGTTATGTCCAGCCCCAGCCCGGTCCCCTTTCCGACCGGCTTGGTGGTGAAAAATGGCTCGAAGATACGCGTCTGCACTTCCGGCGGGATGCCGGGGCCGTTATCCTGAATTTCAACCTGAATGCGGTCGCCTTCGCGTTTGGTGCGAACGACCAACGTCCCCTGACCGTTCATGGCATCGACCGCGTTGTCGATCAGGTTGGTCCACACCTGATTGAGTTCGCTGCCAAAGACGGTGATCCGGGGCAGCGAGCGGTCATACTCGCGCCTGACTTCGATGTTCTTCAGTTTGTGGCCGAGCATCGTCAGCGTGCTTTCAAGCCCTTCGTGGATATCGACCTCCTGTATCGGGCTTTGATCCATGTACGAGTAGGACTTCACCGCCTGAATCAGATCGACAATCCGGCTGCTGCTGCTGTCGATCATCCGCAGCAGGCCCAGCACGCTCATCATCGACTCCAGCCAGTGCAATGCCGGTTCAAGGTTCTCCTCGCCGACATGTTCGGCGAGGCTTTCGATCTCCTCCATCTCGACGCCGGCGGAAACCAGCGCAGGCGCGATTTCCCATGACTCGCTGATGCCTCGCTCTTCAAGCCAGGCGATCATCGCCTCCTCGCGGTCGCTCTGCTCCAGCGAGTCGAGGATAACGAACTTCGAGGCGCGTTCCGTCAACTGCTGCTGAAACTCGTTGAGGTACTCCATCTGCTCATCGGACAGGTCAAGCCGGGCCAGATTGAGCACCTCGCGCTGAAGCTCGGCGATTTTCGGCGCAAGCTGCTTCGAGGCGCGCAAACTGGCCGATGCCGGGTTGTTCAGTTCGTGCGCCAGCCCGGCGGCGATCTTGCCCAACCCTGAGAGTTTCTCCTGTTGCTGGACCATCATCTCGGTCGTTCGCAGGCGCTCGGCCATCGTCGACAGCATCAACTGGATAATCGGCGATCCCTTGAGGCTGTCGAATTGATCCGCGTTATAGCGCAGAACGCGGCTTGGCATCGTCACGCGGCCTGTCGCCGTATGAGGCGCGCCGGTCAGCAACGAAATTTCGCCGACAAACACGCCGGGGCCGTGATTTGCCAGCACGGTTTCCTGCCCGCCGATCATCTTTGTGATCTCGATGGCCCCATCAACCAGCACATACAGGCCCTGCGGTGGATCGCCCTCGTTAAAAAGAACGTCGCCCGGCTGCAGCGTCAGATCATCGGCCTGCCCCTGCAACACCGCCAGTTCTTCGTCCGTAAAGTTGCGAAAGAGCGGGATGTCACGGACGCTCTGATCCATCGCCTATAGCCCCCCAAGATACTGGTGAACGAACTGTACGGCCATCGAGCCTTCGCCGACCGCCGAGGCCACGCGCTTCACCGAATGATGGCGCACATCGCCGGCCACGAAAATGCCCGGCACGCTGGTTTCCAGCAGGTACGGATCGCGGTCGAGCGTCCAGCCTTTGGGCCGCTTGCCATCACGTATCAGGTCCGGGCCGGAAAGGATAAAACCCTTTTCGTCGCGCTCGACCACGCCTTCCAGCCAGTCAGTGTGCGGCTGCGCGCCGATGAAGATAAACAGCGCCGACGCCGGAACCCGCTTTGGCTCCTGTCCCTCGGTAGCGATGGTGATCGCCTCGAGCCGCTCCTGACCGTGAACTTCCACCACCTGTGTCAAGGGAACGACCTCGATATTGGGCGTTGCGGCAATGTTGTCGATCAGATACTGAGACATGCTGGCGCTCAGCGATGGGCCGCGCACCAACATTCTGACCGAACGGGCATAGCGCGAGAAATACATCGCCGCCTGCCCGGCAGAATTCGCGCCGCCGACGATATAGACATCCTCGTCCTTCAGGTACGGCCCCTCGGTCAGCGCCGCGCCGTAGTAAACGCCCGCCCCTGTCAGCTGGTCAATACCCGGTATGTCGAGCTTGCGATACGACACGCCCGTGGCGATGAAGAGCACATGACAGCTCAGCTTGCTGCCGTCGCGCAGGTGCACGATACGATACTGGCCATCGATGGTCACGCCGACGACTTCCTGCGGTGTGAGGATCTCGACGCCAAAGCGCTGCGCCTGTAACACCGCCCGGCGAGCCAGTTCCGCACCGCTGAGGCCCTGTGGAAAGCCCAGATAATTCTCGATTTTGGAACTCGTCCCGGCCTGACCGCCCGGCGCTTCCCGCTCGATCAGCACCGTTTTCAGCCCTTCCGAGCCGCCATAGACAGCGGCAGCAAGCCCTGCCGGGCCGCCACCCACGATAATCATGTCATAGAACGGATACTCGGCGCGCGTCTTGAGCTTCAGCCGCTCGGCCAGATCGGTCACTGTGGGGTCGGAACACCATGTGCCATCCGGCAGCAGCACGACCGGCAACGGCGGGCGCTGGCTGCCAAACTGGCTCAGCAGCCGCGCTGCTTCGGGCGAGGTGTCGACGTCGAGCCACTGGTAGGGGATATGGTTGCGGGCCAGAAAGTCGCGCACGTAATGGGTTTTGGCCGACCAGCGATTGCCGATGACGCGAACGCCTTCGAACGGCGGACGAAACGCGGCCTGCCAGTCATCGAGCAGTTCCTGCAGCACCGGATAAAGTTTATCTTCCGGCGGTTCCCAGGGCTTCATCAGGTAATAATCGATTTTGACCTGATTGATCGCCCGGATCGCGGCATCGGTATCGGCGTAAGCCGTGAGCAGCACGCGCTTGGCATCCGGATAAATTTCCATCGCCCGGTCGAGAAACTCGACGCCGGTCATCTGCGGCATACGCTGGTCGACCAGCAACAGCGCGACAGGCTCGTTACGCAGTTTCAGCTTTTGCAGCGTTTCGAGCGCCGCCGCCCCGCTTTCGGCGCGGAGAATGCGATAGTTGGAACCAAAGCCCCGTCGCAGGTCGAGTTCAACCGCCCGCGATACTTCGGGTTCGTCGTCCAGAGACAGAATCACCGGTCTTACTGCCATCGTAAAATACGTCCTCTGGGAGCAATAGCTTGAATAAATGTTTCCGGCGCGTAAGCACGCAAAGAGGTCAGCAGCGTGGCCCCTTCACTTATGATACAGCCGTATTACGCCGGGTGACTACAGCTGCGCGCCAATTTTTACAGGTTTGCAACGAATAAAGCGGTTACGCAAAAGCGGGGCGATTGTCATGCGACGCTGACGCCACCAGAGCCATACGATCCAGGTCAGGTGAACATAAACAGCCCGCCAGCAAAGCTGGCGAGCTGTGATCATCCGTTCGTTCTCTTTAGCGGGGCAATTGCCCGCAGGGTCAAGCAGGCGTTAAGGATCAGCCAAGTTCTTCCAGCCGCTTCTGCCATTTTTCGACCAGACGCAGGTAGACCGGCTCGGAAAGCTCACCTGCGGCCAGCTTAGCGTCAAGCTGGTCGATCAACGCCTGAATTTCCTCGCGCGTCTGTGGATTTTGCGCTGTCTGGGCCGGCTGCGGCGTCTGTGCGGCCTGCGCCCCGCCCTGCATCTGGTTCAACATCATCTGCTGCATCAGCAGTTGCTGCTCGGTCAGGCGGCGCTGAAGTTCTGCCGCTTCGGGATTGAGCGCCGCGCCGATCTGCTGGCCAACGCCGAGGCCGACGCCCGCGCCCGCCAGCGCCCCGCCCATGCCCGGATTTTCAGCCGCCTTCTGGGCGATGTTCAGGCGCTGGACACGCTCCCACGTTTCCAGACTGATGTAGTTCCGTAGTTCGTCGAGGGAGACATCCTCCTTCGCCGTGAAATTCTTGGCCTCAAAAGCCTTGATTCGCAGGCCGAGCGCCTCGAATTTGTCATTCAGGCGGGCCAGCATCGCGCCCTCAAGCTGGCTCAGAACGCGGTTGGCGTCGGGAACGCTCTGCGCGCCGGACATCAGCAGCAATTCGGAAATTTCGCCCAGCAGCATCGTCTGAATGCGGTCACGAATATCGCTCAGCCGGGTAATCGGCTTGCCAACCGCGTACTGCTTGACGAAGCGCATCGGATCGGAAACGCTGATGTCAATCACGCCATGCGTAATCAGCAGGACAACGCCCAGCCCGCGCCCCGGCGTTTCCAGCACAATCGGCGGGTTCGTCCCCCATCCGACCTGCGGCATGTCCTTCATGTTGACGAAATACAGATCGGCGGTGAACGGCGTGCGTCCGCTGGTTGCGAGACCGATCAGGCTCGAAAGAATGGGCAGGTTCGCTGTAGAAAGCGTGTGGCGACCGGGGCCAAGCACATCGAGAGCCTCGCCGCCGCGGACAAAGACGGCGGCCTGGCTTTCGCCCACGATCACCTGCGAACCCATACGCCAGTCGCCGCTGCCTTGCTGTGGCTCACGATATGCCAGTTCATCGTCGGCAACATTGACATGATCAATGACGTCAATTATGCGGGCCATGCGCTATCTCCTTTGTGCCGGGGCCGGTTGGCCTAGCCGGATATGTTCAGGTTAAGCAGTTTCTGTTCGCGTTGAGAAAAGGCGTCATCGGCTTCGCGCACGAGATTGTCCAGATCGCGAAGCGCCGCCTCGACGTCGCCACCTTCGTTGACGGCCTGTTCCAGCGTATCGAGCGCCCCCGCCAGCCGGTCGGCATAGACGACCTGTAACTCGTCAAAGCCGTAAAGCCATTCGAGTTCTTCCGAGTCGATCCTAACGGCATCGAAGAAGCCGGAATAGCCGGGGGCCGCCGTCTTGATGCGGTCGCGGTAGGTTTGAAGCCTGGTCTTGACGGCGTTGGTCGCCGCCATATGCGCCAGACCGGTCTTGTCGAGCAGCGCCCGCTCAATCCGGGCGAGGCGGTTAATGCGCTGGTCAAGCTCGCCGGCCAGATGATCGCGCAACATGCGGTCGGCCTTGCGCCGGGCCGCGCGATCCAGATACCCCTCGAATCCCGGAATACGCGCCATCATGCGTTCCAGCGACCCGCGGTCGTTCATAATCTGACTGTAAAGATCAGAGGCCATGTCGCCCTCCTATGGGTCCTTGCGCCAACGAGATCACTCGATTGCCCTCGCCCTGAAGCCCGCTGCCGCATGGAGAGGGCTTTCCTCCCCGCGTCCGGCGAAGCAACCGGGAGAGGCGGCGAGGGACGCGCCGTCACGACAGGAAATACTCGGTGCCGCAGTACTTGCAGGCTACAATCCCCTTGCCCGCCAGCGTGATTTCGCCACCGCAGTTCTTGCACTTATCCAGTTTGCGTAGCTCGCTGGCCTCGGCTGAATAGAGCACGCCGTCTTTCCAGTTGACGTAGCCACTAAAGACCTGCAGGCCGACAAGCTGGTGAACCATATTCTGTACCGTGGAAACCGGTACGTTCATCTCCAGCGCCATGTTATTGACGCTGACCTGACCGCGGCTACGCAGGATGTCCAGCAACTGGCGCTGTTTCTGCATTTCGCTTTCTTCTCTGGCGCGCGCCCCGCCCTGCACGTACATGTAAATCCCAAAACCGACGAGCAGGGCAACAGGGATAAAGAATACGCCGGCAGCCAGAACGGCCGCGTCACCCGGCATGTCGTTATTCGAGACTCGCTGGGCAATCCAGAGTCCTGCGATGACCGCAACAATCACACCTGCAATCGTCAGAAGCAAACCGACCAGCCGGCTTGAATTCATACGCTAGCTTCTCCTGAGTACGTATCATCCAAAGCCCGAACTACCACCACCGCTGGAGCCGCCGCCGCTGAAACCACCGCCGCTCCACGAGCTACCGCCCCCGCTCCATCTACCACTCGTCCCGGAAGACGCCGATTGCGGGCGGCTGGTCATGGCGCGGGTAGCGGACTCCAGCATCGACGCCAGACCATTCGAGAGGTTCTCCATGCTGGTGCTCATGCTCTCGGATAGCGTCTCCATCGACAGGCCGCCCGGCGCGCGGGCCAGTTCTCCGGGAAGCCCCTGCCCGCCGTCGAAAGTCGCGCCGCGCCCGATAGGTGTTCCGGGGATGTAACCGCGCCTGTATGGGCCGCCCATATATGTCGGGTAATACCAGGGCGGAATCGGCACGTATTCAACCCGGCGGAATTTCTGCATCCAGCTCCGATCCAACCCAAACGCGACCGCATATGGCAGATAGTCGCTGAAATGGACAACGGCGTCTTCGACGTCGCTGTATTTCTCCAGATTACGGAGATATTCCCGGAACGCGTTCCACTTGGCTGCTTCCTCGGCCCCCTTACGGGTCTTGGCGGGCATGTGCTGTCCGGCGATCAGGGCGACCAAGCCGGTCAGCCCGATGGCGGCTGGCAGGCAAGCGAACATCGGGCTGAGAGGCGCGACAACCGGCCCCAGCATAAAGACGCCGACAAAGGCCAGCCCCAGCAGGATAATGCCGATTGTTGACCATGTATTGCGCGTGGTGCTGGGCTTGGCGTCAAACAAGCCCTCTTTCACCAGTTCGTCATACAGCTCATCCTGCACCTTCGGGATAACGCTGTAAAAGCGGTTTTTGAGCGAGCTAAGCGAACGCTCCATCTTTTTACCGCTGAAGATATTCTGCATCACCCGTCTTTCAAACGCGCGCAAGCCCGTCATCGGCTTATCGGTGCGCTTGAAGGTGAACTCGCTGGAGCGCCCAATACCCAACAGGCCCGGGCTTTGCTCCTCCTCGATGACGATGTAACCACGCTGGGCAAGATCGATGATGGTTGACATCACATCGCGCACGTCGGCGCGTTCGTCCAGCAACGAGCCAACCACGGCAGGCGGCAGCTCCGACGGCGGCTCGGTCAGATATTCCGGCACCGGCCCAATCTTCGGATCGCGCCCCTTGCGCTGGTAGATGGTGTAGATCGTTAGCGGCCCGCCAATCGCGAGTGCCAGAGCGAGAACCCCCACGCAGAGGTTGATAATGGGCTGGACATTCTCCTCAAAAGCGCGCTGCGAATCGAAGTCCGCTTGCCAGGCAGGCGGCTCGGCTGCCGGGTTATGCGGAAACTGAACGCGAACTTCCAGACTCTCGTTGCCGCCGATCTGGCGCGTCGTCTTGTACGTGATTTCGTTGCCTTCAACCGAAACATTGGTCGGCGCGCCATAGCTCACGACGGGGTCGACGCCCTCGCGCGGGCCATAGTCAGGCGGCAGGATGACGCGCACGATCGATGAACCGATCGAAAAGCCGAAATGCTCAGACGGGATGGCGGCCCACCAAATCTGGTCTCCGCCTTCATAAATACGGATCGCGCCAACAACCGTGTACTCTATTTCGAAAGACGCCGCGCCATTGGTAATCGGGTTGAAAAAGTAGTAGGTAATGGTGACCTCGTCACGGTTCTCGGTCACGCAGTAAGTGCCGGTGGCCCCGGAGCAGGACGCGACCATCGCGCGGCCATCTTGCGACACGCGAATATTTCGAATATCGGTCAGGTTGGTTTTGGTGATAACACGCGAGCCAAAGCGGAAACTACCGGTAAATTCAACATCGTAAAGCTCGGTGACATTGAACTCGTTGGCGACTGTATCCACCTCATCGATCACCACGTCCCAAGTGCGCCAGAAGACCGAGCGCGATTGGGCGCTGACCGGGCCGCCTACCAACGCCAGCAGCGTCAGGGCAAGCACGGCAACAATGGAAAACTTACGCCTCATTTAGCCAGCTCCTCAGAAACGCGCGTGGCGCGTTTGTTCCGAAGCACGAGTGTAACACACTTTCATTTTACGTTTTTAGCAGGGAAAAAGTTGCAAAGCAGGCCACGTTTATCCGTTTTTTACACCGATTGGCGCGTCTTTAAGGACACGTGTAAGATGATTGGCATGAGCGAAGAAGACGCATCCACATTCAAGGAGATCATGCCATGACGCCAGGCCGAGTGGCTCGATTGTTGATAATACTTTTGCTTGTAAGCGCATTCGCCGCCAGCCAGACGCTGGCGCAAGACTCGACCGAAGAAACAACGCAAACGCCGGAAGAAACCGAAAGCCCGCCCGACGCGCCGGCGGAAATCGAGTTTATTCTTTATACCGTTCAGCCCGGCGACACCCTAAACCGGATCGCCAACCGTTTTAATACCACGATCGCGATCATTGCCGCCGACAACGGCATCGTCAACGCTAACCAGATTTTTACGGGCCAGCAGCTACGTATCCGGCCCGCAGGCGCGCCAACGCCCACGCCCTCGGCAACGCCTATTCCACCGACAGCGCCGCCCCCGGTCGTGACGCCCGTCCCCGGCGCTACCACAACCTACACGGTGGCGAGTGGCGATACGCTGTTCCGCATCGCCGTGCGCTTCAATACCACCGTTGCCGAGTTGATGGCCCTCAACAACCTGCCCAATCCCAACGTCATTCAGGTAGGCCAGACGTTGATCATCCCAGCAGCCCCGGGCGCGCCGACGGCAACGCCTCTGTCGACCGCGACATCCACGCCGATCGCGGAAGCGACGCCAGTGCCAGTTGAAATTGAAGCCAATTTCGGCTTTGGCATTCACGTTGCCGCGACGGCAGCGAACGCGGACCAGCTTGCCGAACAGGTTAGCCAGCTCGGTATGGACTGGGTGTCGGTCGTTGCGCGCTGGCGCGATATGGAACCGGCGCAGGGCCAGATCGACTTTTCGACGCTGGACGCTATCGTTCAGGCGTTTGAAGCGCGAGGCCTCAACATCCTGATCACGCTGACGAGCGCTCCGGTCTGGGCGCGCACAAGCACGGATGAAGCCGGGCCGCCGGATGATCCGCAGACGTTCGCCGTCTTCGCCGGACAGGTCGCCGGACGCTACGCCGGACGCGTCAACGCCTACGAAATCTGGAGCGAGCCGAACCTGCGCCGCGAATGGAACAGCAACGTCCACGCCATCAGCGCGACGTCATATCTTGACCTGCTGCGCCCGGCTTACGCGGCCATCAAAGCCGCCGATCCCGCCGCGATTGTAGTTAGCGCCGGGCTGGCCCCGACCGGCTTCAACGATGGCGTCAACGCCATCAACGACCGGCTGTACCTGTCGTCACTGTACGCGGCCGGGCTGGCGGATGTCAGCGACGCCATCGGCGCGCATCCCGGCGGCTGGGCCAACCCGCCCGACGCGCTGTGCTGCAGTCCCGCCGTCGGCGTCGAGACGCACTATGAAGACCCCAGCTTCTACTTTCTGGAGACGCTGAACGCTTACCGCGACATCATGGTCGCCAACAACGACGGCGGAACGCCCATTTGGGTCACCAAGTTCGGCTGGGGAACGAGCGCCGATACCGAACCACCCGCGGCGACCTACATCTACATGAGCTATACCAGTCTGGCCGAGCAGGCGATTTACGTGCCGCGCGCGTTCAGTCTGGGGCAGGAGCTCGGCTATATTGGCCCGATGTTTCTGTATAACCTGAACGGCTGCGAAGGCCCGACTGCGACGGCAGAAAGCTGCTATTTCAGCCTGATCGGCCCGGACGGCCAGCCGCGTCCGGTCTTCAACGCGGTGGCCGCCCTCGTAAGGTCGGAGACGCCGGGTGAAGATACGCTTGCCGGGCCGGAACTCACCCTCGAACCGACGGTCGTGCCGCCAGTCGAAGAGATCGACCCGCTGTTATTGACGGCGACGGCCATCATCGAAGGCGCGACGGCAACCGCCATCGCGGAAGGGACGCCTCAGGCGGGTGGATGAACGTTGAGCATCCCGTTCCCCCTTCTCCCGTGTTTGGGAGGAGGGGGTATTTTGTGCCTGACGAGAACGCGCCCGCGCTTACTATGGCGACTGCGCCTCGGTCGCATACAGGGCGTGGGCGCGCGCCGCTTCCTGTGCAAACTGGCGGCGCAGCCATTCAGGTTCGAGCACTTCGACTTCCGTTCCCCACGAGCGTATCCACGGCAGTAGGGCATCGGTATCGACAACCGATAGCGCCAGCCGGACGCCATGATCGGCAATCATCTCAATCGCAATCGGCGCAGGACACGGGCGTTCATCAAACCGCGCGGCGGCGGACGCCGAAAACTGAAGCACAACCGGCTCCGGCTCACCATTTTCGAGCGTCAGCCTGCCCCAACCTTCCTGCAGGTAGTGCCGCGCGTCAAACTGCGCCGGTATCTGGTACATCGACGCAGTCAGCCGGGCGCGCTCGATGCGCCGGAGTTCCAGCGCTGCCACCCGCTGAAGCGATCCGTCAAAACCGATGACATGGAGCACGCCGCGAGCGTCCGGCTCGATGAAATAAGGCGCGAAATCGCGCGCCTTCAACCGCGTCTCGCCTTCGCCGCCATACCAGATTTTCACCCGTCGCTGCTCGCCCCAGGCGCGCGTGATCGTTTCGAGAACCGTCTGGTAGCGCAGGTCAACCGCCTTGTCCAACTCGACATCCACCACAGTTTCGAGATGTTGTAACAGCGGCAGCGGCAGCGCTTGCCTGAGCTTGCCCAGCGCGCTGGTGCAATGCGGGTTGTGCTTCTCGCTGAGACGGGCCGCAATGCGCGACATGAGGAAAAGCGAGACGGCTTCGTCGAACGTCAGCCGGATCGGCGCGGTGTAATTGTCCCGGTCGATGTAGAAACGGCCATCTTTCTGATGAATGGGCACGCCAACATCCGCCAGCAGCGTCAGGTCGCGATAAATGGTGCGGCGGTCAACGCCACAGGCATTCGCAATCTCGACCGCGCGCAGGCCAAAGGAGCTGCGAAACAGCAATTGTTCAATCGTGGCCAGCCGTTCGGTGCGATTCATCCCTCGAGCGCCACTCATCCAGTGCCTGACCTCTCACGGACAAAAGGAAATGATCAGAGAGACACTCTGGCAGTATATCTGTTTTTGGATTCTGTGCTGGCGGCTGGCCGTTCGAAGGTCAGGGACGGGGCGTATTCGTGGTGAGCACCGGCATGCTCGTCGAGCGTTGGCCTGCGTCTGGCGTGGCCGTCGCCGCCTCGCCGGTCGATTCTTCGGTCGCTTCCGGCGTGCTTCCGGCGCTGAACCCCTCGCGCGGCGTGGCCGTCACAATGCGCGGCTCCCCAAGCTCGCGGATTTCGAGGTCAATCAACGGCGTGGTTTCAACGGTGACTTCCGGTGAAGGCGTGGCGGTTGGCAATTCGGGCAGCGGCGTCGCGGTTGGCGTCGGCATTTCGGGCTGCCGGAAGATACGCAGCGCCAGTTGGCGGGTCAGCGGCAACAGGTCGAAGCGCAGCAACCCGTCTTCACGCACGCGCAGCGACTCTTCACCGAGCACCTCGCCGGTTAATGGGTCCCACAACTCGACCAAATAGCGGCCGGGGGGCATCTCGTCCAGTAGATAGGTCATCTCCAGCGGCTCCGGCGTCACTTCCGCTGCCGCATTTTCCCACGTATAGTCGCGATGCTGAATCCAAGCCAGCGCGACGCCTTCGGTTGTATCGCGCAGTGTCAGGACACGCGCAGGCGCGACGATGGCCCCAACTTCCAGATATTCCAGTTCCAGCCAGTCTTCGCCGGTGTTTTCAAGCACGATGACATGCTCGCCGGCAGCCAGCGGCACTCTCAGCGCCGCCGGGCGCGTACCGGGCGAGAGACGCATTTCCGCCGCGGGCACGTCGTCCACCGAAATCGCCAGCCGGGCCATCGCCTGTTCGGACGACGCGCGCACACCCGCCTCAAAATAAGTATCGACAGGCACGGTGACACGATACATCTGCGGCTGGGCCAACTCGCGATTGTAGGTCTGGCCATAGAGATACGCCGGCACGCCCGCCACGCCCGGATAAATCCCATCACCGGAAAACACGCGCGTCGCCGCCATGACCGGTTCAGTACGAAATTGGCGGTTGAAGCCTTCAACCCGTACCGGCTGATAAGCGTCGGGCGACCGGACCAGCAGCGCAGCTTCCGCCGGTTGCAGGTCGAGGCTGGACCAGCGAATGCCGGCGGTAAACGCGGCCAGCGGCGCATAGTAACGTTCCAGCCCCTGAGCCAGCACGTAAGTTTCGCCCCACGCGCTGGCCGCCGCCCCGGCCGATCCGGACATCGCCGCCGCCCAGATACTATTCTGGAAATGGACGCCTTCGGGATCGGACTCGGTCGGCTCGAACCACGGGTTGAGCGAAAAGGCGGTGATAAAGGTCGGAGCGCGGCTGTTCAACAGATGCTGGCGCACGGTGTCAATGATCGCCGGCGTCTGTTCGAAGCTGCGCTCGATGGGCAGGCGCTGGAATACGCGGCCCTGCGTGAAGTCGAGCAATCCAATACTGTTGAGCCGGGCGTTGGTTTCCCGACTACCTGCGGTAATCATATGCCGGTTCTGGTCGATCTGGCGCAGGTAGCTCGCCATCGACTGCACCCAGGCGAACGCCGGGTCACTGTTGCCAGACGCCGTATCGAGTTCGTCAATCAGTTCCCAGGCGAAGATATGCGGGCTGTAGCCCCAACGGGCGGCGATATAGCGCAGACGCCTGCGGAAAAGCGCATCCGCCGTTTCGTTGGAAAAGAACTGGCTGCGGCCGTTCAAGGGGCCGCCGTTGGCACGGTTATAGGCGTTGTCCGACCAATCGACGTTGGTATTGGGCCGCGCCGGTTGCTGCGGTATCAGCACGGGCGGGCCGTTGTAGTCGATCAGCGACTGGTGCCAGACCAGCACCAGTTGCAGGTAAATGCCGTATTGCTCCGCCAGTTCGATCAGGCGGTCGAAGCGAGCGGCGTCATCCTGCGCCGTGCCATAATGCCCGACCGTGTCCCACTCCAGCCCGATAAACCACGGCACATCAACGATCACACGGGCATAGTTGGCCCCCGAAGCCGCCAGCCGCTCGAACCAGCGATCATAAGCATGCCAGCCGCCGGCCCCCTGCCACGACCAGTTCAGATTGTTGCCGATCGGGAAATACGGCAGGCCGTTGTCATGTTGAAAATAGCGCCGGTTCCTCGCCACACGGATGAAGCCCGGTTTGCCAGATGCCTCGACAATGAACTGGCCCCGCTCGTTGGAGACGACATTGCCGTTGTCGCGAACCTGAAGGGTATAGGTCCACACACCCGGCTCAGGCGGGCTGAACCGTACCTGCCACTGCGGAACGCCAACGGGATTGAGCGCTTCCTGACGGCATGGCGGCTCGCAGCTATCCTCGTAGGGCTGCATCCAGAAGCCGGGGATCACCCATTCCTGCCCGGACGGCGCTTCAAAAATGGCGACCAGCTCGATGTCGTTGGGATCGAACGGATTGGTATAGAGATTGGGATTGATGCTGGCGCTGAGCGTCAGGCGCTCGTACTGGCCGACGCGGCGTTCCCCCTCATCAGCGGTCGCTTCCGCCGTGAGGGCCGGTTCTTCCGTGCGTTGCTGGCCCAAGGCAGCCGAAAACGACAGCGCCAGCACGAGCGCAGCGAGAACAACCGGAAAACGACGAAAATAAAGTGCCAGCATACCTTTCAGTGTATCCCGCCGGATTGCGATTCGCCAGAGGAGAGACGCAAAAGCCACGCCGGGCTGGGCGTGGCTTTTGTATCGTGCGAGCCGGGACTTAAAGCCCTTGAATGTAGACCTGCTTGCCGATGCCGTAGCGGGTTGCGGCGCGGGCGGGACGGGCAGGCCGTTCAACCCGGATGTTGATCTCGCTTGCCGCCGGGCTTTCGAGCAGGCGCTTCAGCAGGTCTTCAAGCGCCTCGGTTCCTTCCGCGCCCGAAATTTCCAGACTGATCTTCATAGCCGGAGCAATTGTCTGTACGGTCATGATGCCAATACCTCCTTGCGGTCATAGTGCCCTTAGCATAGGCGCGGATCGCAAAGGAAGCGCAGAGACAACGCAGAGAGCGCCCGGATAGCGCTCATTGGCTATGAACTGGGGACAAGATGCGCGCGAATGCGCATGCCAGCGCTCGTCGTTGTTATAGCGCTTCTGCTAGCTCATCCGCCGAAGCGGGCCTGAAAGACCGCGATATACAGCGGGATCAGGCAGGCGACGGAGAAAAACGCCAGCACGGCCAGCGCGATTGTGACCACGTCGAGCGCGGAAGGCGGCGGTTCGTTTTCAGGCGTATAAAGCTGCGACTGGTAATACCCGCTGGTTCCGCTCAACCGCTCGGAACCCGAATTACCGCTATAGGGCGCGGGCGCTGCCGGGCGGCCATAGGGGCCAACCTGCGGCGCGTTCGGCGCGAGGCCATAGCTTTGCGTCCTGCCGGGCTCGGTGTGCCCGTATTCGGGACGCCCCGGAACGGCGGTTGGCGCGGGCGGGGTTGGGCCAGGCGGGGCAGGCACGACGCTCTGGTTCGCCACCGTCGGCGCGGCAGAGCGCGGCGCCGGGGGAATCGACACCGAACTCCCCTGCCGGTGGCGGTCGCGGTAGCTGATGAGGATGTTACCGAGTTGGTCGGCCATGCGATAGCGGGTGGACGGCTCCTTGCCCATCACCTTGTAGACGATGCTGCTGAGGGCCTCTGGCACTTCGGGATTGAACTCGGTGACATGGGGAATACGGTCGCGGATGTGCGCCAGCGCCAGCTCCTGCTGGTTCGCGCCCGAATAGGGCAACCGTCCGGTCAGCATCTCAAACAGGACGATGCCGATCGAATAAACGTCCGACGCCGGAGTAGGCCGCTCGCCGCGCGCCTGTTCCGGCGCGAAATAATGCGGGCTTCCCCACACCACCGACTGCTTCTCGCCGGGCTGCGTATCGGTCAGCGCCTGAGCGATGCCGAAGTCGGTGACTTTGACTGTATCGTCGCGAGTGACGAGGATATTCTGCGGTTTGACATCGGCATGAACAAGCCCGGCGCGATGAGCAAAGCCAATGCCGGCGCAAATCTGAATCGCCAGATTCAGCGCCCGGTCGACGCCGAGCGCGCCTTCGGCCCGGATGATGCGCTTCAGATCCTGGCCTTCGACAAACTCCATGACGATGTAATGCGTCGGGCCGTCGTTGCCAACATCATGGACGGTGACGATATTCGGATGCGTCAGGTTGGCGACGCTGCGCGCCTCGTTGCGAAAACGAGCCAGAAACGCCGGATCATCGGTCAGGCTGGGTCGTAAAATTTTGACCGCCACTGTTCGCCCCAGCGCCTGGTCAATGGCCTTGTAAATCACGGCCATGCCACCGGAACCCTGCTGGGCGGTCAGGCGGTAACGGTTATTCAGTACGGTCTCACTCGACATGGACAGCCTGCCTCAAATTTTGCCGCGTAACCTCTTCACCTAACCCCTTCCAAAACACATGGTTGCATTTTGGAGCATGTGCCGGCCGGGTCACGGGCGCGTCACTGGATCGTAAAGCTGACGATATTCTAGCAAAGCGCCACGGTCTGTCATACTGGCGATATAGTCCGCCACCGCCCGATGCAGCCCGATCCTGTCAACATCCGCCAGATATTCCGGCGGCATCTGGCGCGGTTCGCGCACCAGACTGTTGAAAATCGCGGTGATAAACTGCTCGCCGCGCTTCTTCATACGGATCACGCGGAAGTGATAGTACATATGATCGTACAGGAACTGCTTGAGTTCCTGATGCTGCCGGCGCATACTCTCGCTATAACCGACCACATTTTCGCTGTGGCGCTGAATGTCCTGCGGCGACTGCGGGTTCAGTTCGGCCAGTTTTTTGGCGGTGCATTCCAGAATGTCGTCCACCTGTAAGCCCACCAGCTCGCGGATAAACGTGTGCCGCGTGATTTCGTCGATGACCTCGCCGCGCCAGTTCAGGCGGTCGCACAAAACCCGCCAGATTTCCACCTGCTCCAGATCGGCGGGCGTGAATAACCCGGCGCGCAGGCCGTCGTCGAGATCATGGGCATTGTAGGCCAGCGAGTCGGAGGCGTCCGCAATCTGCGCCTCGATGCTGCCGCGTGAGTTTGGATCGAGGCCGGCAAGATGGCTGAGGTCGGAAGTCGTTTCGTGCTTGGCGATCCCCGCCAGCGTTTCGCGTGTCAGGTTCAGCCCCGGATGATCGCTATAGCGCTCTTCCAGCTCTGTGACCACGCGATAGCTTTGATGATTGTGGTTGAAACCACCGTAATCCTGCATCAGCGCATTGAGCGCGTCCTCGCCGGCATGGCCGAACGGTGGATGCCCCAGATCGTGCGCCAGCGTGATCGCTTCAACGAGATCCTCATTCACGCGTAGCGCGCGCGCAATCGTGCGGGCGATTTGCGCGACTTCCAGTGTGTGCGTCAGGCGCGTGCGGTAGTAGTCGCCTTCGTCATTCACGAAGACCTGCGTCTTGTATTCGAGGCGGCGAAAGGCCGCCGAATGCACAATGCGATCCCGGTCGCGCTGAAACGCGGTGCGGTAGCGCGGTTCGCTGTCGGGATACTCCCGTCCCTGACTATTGCGGCTTAACAGGGCATAAGGAGCCAGCGTTTGCGCTTCAATTTCTTCCAGACGTTCCCTCGTTGCATACATGGCCCGCTTCCTTGTATACATGAGGCCATTGTACCCGTTTTCCCCGCTTCCCGCTTTCCCACAGCGCCGGGACTACGGCTTGCCCGATGCCGTGTGCTATAATCGCGGGCATGGCGAACACGGCGCCAGTATGCCGAAAATAAGTACGCCGGGAGGACCGGGATGGATATCAATCAGGCAGCACGAATGATCGAGTGGTTGGACGAGGAGCGGCGTCGTGACAAGGCGATGATTGCCGCTCTGCAGGAACGGCTCAACCAGAATCAGGAGACGATTGATACCCTGACGAAACGGCTCAACTCCCTGGAATCCGATCAGACCATGCTCCGCAGTCAGGTCGTGCCCGCCGGGCGCGATGCCGAGATGATGGACCAGTTGCGTAAAGAAATGCAGCAGATGGTCGAAAATCTGGAAGCCAAACGGCTGACGGCGGAGCGCGAGGCCGAGCGACGCGCCGAACTGAATCGCGAGGCCATCATGCGCAATGTGCGCGAACTGATGGACAAGGCCACGCGACTGGAACGGCAGACGACCGAGCTTCCGGCCATGAACGTCGAAAAAGACCGGCTGGCGCAGATTGTCGCCGTTTTGCAGCAACGCGTGGACGACCTGTTCAAAAAGCTGGAAGAACCCGACCGCCGCATCGTCTTTCTGGAGGAACAGCGCCGCACCGACGCCCGCCGCCTGTCGGAAATCGAATCCGAGTTGCCGGAGTTACGCAAGGCAATCGACGGCATCAAGCCCAAGATCACGCTTCTGGAAGACCTGTCCTTGCGAAACGAGCGAAAAGTGCTCGACGTGCAGACCGGCGAGCGCGAGCGGCGGGAACAGATGCAGCAGTTTATCGACCAGCAGACGCTGCTACTGCAACAGCGCGACCAGCAGGTGCAGGAACTGGTCAAGCGCTTTGGCGAGCAGGATAGCGCCATGCAGCGCAACATGGAGCCCGTCTTTTTTAAAAATCTGACGGTCCCGCGGAAGAGGAAGGGGGAGGATCAGGGGGGGGCGGTGGCTGTGAAAAAAAAAAAAATAAAAGAAAATAGATA
>QGUR01000377.1 GCA_003242205.1 Chloroflexota bacterium
TCGACCGGCGGCGGGGCCGGGTCGCGGCTGGTGATGCGAATGACGTGCGGTTCACCGATTTTGCCCGCCGTGATCGCCTCGCGCACGGCGCGGAAGTTGGCGTCGAAGCGGCGGTTGAACCCGATCTGCAGCTTGACGCCCGCCTGCTTCACCGCCTCCAGCGCCTGATCAATGCGCGCCAGATCGTGGTCGATCGGCTTTTCGCAGAAGATGTGCTTGCCCGCCTGCGCCGCCTCGATGATGATGCGCGCGTGCGTGTCGGTCGCCGAACAGATGGCCACCGCGTCGATCTCCGGATTGCTCAGAATCTCGCGGTAATCGGCGGTCGCCTGGGGGATGCCAAGCTGTTCGGCGGCGGCCAGCGCCGCTTCCGGCACGATGTCGGCAATCGCCGCTACGCGCGCTTCGGGAATGCGGTGCACCAGATTGGCGGCGTGCAGCCTGCCGATGCGCCCGGCTCCAATGATGCCAATATTGATCGTCATTTTGCCCTCTTAATAAGGATAAAATCCCAGACAATACAGGTTGATTGTAGTCGCAGGCGGCGCTTCAGGGGTAATTAGTCCACCCGCGTTGCCGGAATCAGACCATCAACGCTATCCTTGAACGCCAAGCGAAAGGATGTCCTGTGTTCACGACACTCAATATCTCCGCGCAGGAGGTTGCGAACTGGAGTTGGTCGCAAATCGAACCCTATTTCGCCGACCTGCAGGCGCGGGAACTGACCGAAGCGACGCTCGATAGCTGGCTGCGAGACTGGACGCAAATCGCGCAACTGGTGTTGGAAGCCGGCGAGCGCCTGTACGTCGCTTCCACGCTCGACACGACCGACACCGCCAGAGCCGACCGCTATCACGCCTATCTCGATCAGGTGGTCGAGCCGTATATGGCGGCTTCGCAACGCCTGAAGGAAAAGCTGCTCGCCAGCAATCTGGAAGCGCCCGGTTTCGGGCCGTCGCTGCGCCAGATGCGCGCCGAGGCCGAAATCTTCCGCGAAGAGAACCTGCCGCTGCTTACGGAAGAACAGAAGCTGACCCACGAATATGGCCAGATCATCGGCACGCAGACGGTGCAGTGGGAAGGCGAAGAGAAGACGCTGCCGCAGTTGAAGCCCATCTTCCAGAGCAGCGACCGCACCCGGCGTGCCCGCGCGTGGTATCTGGCCACCGAGCGCCAGCTTCAGGACCGCGAGGCGATCAACGACCTGTGGACGCGGCTGATGGACCTGCGCGGGCGTATCGCCCGCAACGCCGGGCTGCCCGATTACCGCGCCTACAAGTGGAAGCAGTATGGCCGCTTCGACTACACGCCCGAAGACTGCCTGCGCTTCCACGACGCCATCGAGGAAGTCGTCGTACCGGCGGTCGAACGTATCTACGAGCGTCGCTGCCGCAAGCTGGGCATCGACAGCATTCGCCCGTGGGATAAAGAGGTCGATCCCAGCGGCAAGCCGCCCCTGCGCCCGTTCGACACCGTCGACGAACTGATCGAGCGCGGCGCGGCGATCTTCCGCGCCATCGACCCGCAACTGGGCGCGTATTTCGACCGCATGATACAGGGCAACCTGCTCGATCTGGAGAACCGCAAGGGCAAAGCGCCGGGCGGCTACTGCGACACCTTCCTTGCGTCCGGCGAGCCGTTCATCTTCATGAACGCGGTCGGCATTCACGACGACGTGCAGACGCTGCTGCACGAAGGCGGCCATGCTTTCCACGCCTTTGAAGCGGCCAAACTGCCGTATTTCCAGCAGAAAGACTACGTGCCGACCGAGTTTTCCGAAGTCGCGTCGATGAGCATGGAACTGCTGGGGCAGCCCTATCTGGCGCGCCCGATCGGGTTCTACGAGCCGGAAGATGCCGCCCGTGCCACCATCAAGCATCTGGAGGGCTTGCTGGAATTCTGGCCCTATATGGCGGTCGTCGATGCCTTCCAGCACTGGGTTTACACCAACCATGCCGAGGCGAGCGACCCGGCCAACTGCGACGCCAAATGGGCCGAACTGTGGCGGCGCTTCATGCGCGCCGAGGACTGGAGCGGGCTGGACGAAGCGATGGAAACCGGCTGGCATCGCAAGCTGCACATCCACGAAATCCCGCTGTACTACATCGAGTACGGGCTGGCGCAGCTTGGCGCGGTGCAGGTGTGGCGTAACAGCCTGCGCGACGAACGGCAGGCGATTGCCAGCTATCGCAGCGCGCTGGCGCTCGGCAATACCAAAACGCTGCCGGAACTGTTCGCCGCCGCCGGGGCCAAATTCAAGCCGGACGTCGCCACGCTGCGCGAATGCGTCGACCTGATCGAGCAAACGCTCGACCGGCTTGAGCGCGCGTAGCGAGTATCGTGGACAAGCGCCGGCGGTTACTGGAACGGCTGGAGGCGATCGGCGCGTCTCTGGCGCAATCGGGCGACGCACTGGCTTTCGTGGCGGTTGGCTCCTCCAGCGCGACCGACCGCTTGGATGCGTATTCCGACCTCGATTTCTTCGTCGTCGTGCGCGACGGCCTGAAGCCGCGTTACGTGGCCGATCTGGGCTGGCTGGAGCAGGTGCGCCCGCTGGCCTACTCGTTCCAGAACACGCGCGACGGTTTCAAGGCGCTGTTCGACGATGGCGTGTTCTGCGAATTCGCCGTCTTTGAGGCGTGGGAATTGCCGGGTATCCCGTTCGCGCCGGGGCGCATTGTCTGGAAAGCGCCGGAATTCGATCCCGCGCTGGCGCAGCCCAACCCGATCTGGACGCAGCGCGCCCGGCAGCCCGTCGAGTGGCTGCTGGGCGAAGTGCTGACCAATCTTTACGTGGGGCTGGGGCGGCTGCATCGCGGCGAATGCCTGTCGGCGACGCGCTTCATCCAGAGCCTTGCCGTGAGCCGCGTCATCGAGCTGGCCGCGCTGGTCGAAACGCCCCGGCACGACGACGCCGATCCGTTCGACGCCGACCGCCGTTTCGAGCAGCGCTTTCCGGGCGTGGCGGCGCACCTGCCGGAGTTCGTACCGGGTTACGAGCGCAATATCGAAGCGGCGCGGGCGATTCTGGCGTGGCTGGACGCCCATTTCGCCGTACCGCAGGCCATGAAAAACGCCATCGAGGCGTTGCTGCAGCAGGACGCGCCGTAAAGCAGGGGCCGGGCGACGCCTGCCTGCGAGGGAAGATTTGCGCTGTCTAGGCCGCTTCGGCGGCTGCGACGACAGGCTGGAGGATGTCCTCGATTTCGGTCAGTGAGTTGGCGCGCACCAGTTGCTCGCGCAGACGCGCCGCGCCGGGTACGCCGGAGAGGTATTTCGTCAACTGGCCGCGCAGTTCGCGAATGGCGGTCAGTTCGTCGAAGAGCGTGGTTTCCAGCGTCAGGCGGGCGTGGCGCAGCGCCATCGCCGCCCGTTCGTGAGGCGTGGGCGGCGGCAATTGCTCGCCGGTGCGTAGTTCGTGCGCGATCTGGCGGAAGATCCACGGGTTGCCGAGCGCGGCACGACCGATCATGACGGCGTCGCAGCCGGTTTCGCGGAACATGCGCGCCGCGTCCGCCGCCGTTCGCACGTCGCCATTGCCGATGACCGGAATGCTGACCGCCTCTTTCACGCGCCTGATCCACGACCAATCGGCCTCGCCCGTGAAGCCCTGCGTGGCAAACCGCGCGTGAACGGCGATGGCCTGCACGCCGACCTGCTCGGCGGCGCGGGCGAACTGCACGGCGGTCGGGTTGTTCTGCTCCCAGCCGCTGCGAACCTTGACCGTCACCGGCACGTCAACCGCTTTTACCACCGCCTCGACGACCGCCGTCGCCGTGCAGACGTCTTTCAGCAGCACAGCCCCGCCGCCGCTGCGGGGGACCTTCGGGCCCCGGCAGCCCATTTGGATGCGACCGAGGTTCGCCCCGGGTCGGCCCCCAATGCGGCCCCTGTCCTTTATACAAATCTCCAACCCCACAGAC
>QGUR01000063.1 GCA_003242205.1 Chloroflexota bacterium
GTGTCCGGTTTTCGTCCCGTGGTTCCCGCCGCGTCTGTGGCGGCGGCGGGTTGCGAAAAGCATATCTGTCGAGCTCGCCTCGCTGCACCAGCGCCGCCATCACCGCGCCCCGCACGCCCGCATAGCCAGCCTGATCCTGAATTTCGACCGGCACGTTCAGAATGTCGGCGATGAGCTGCGCCCAGGCGGTCGACTTCGCGCCGCCGCCCGCCAGCGTCAGGCTGTCGATCTGAAAATCGACCAGCGCGTCGAGCGCGTGGCGATAAGCAAAGGCAACGCCTTCCAGCACGGCGCGATACAGGTCCTCCCGGCGCGTACGCCCCGTCAGGCCGACGAACGCGCCGCGCGCCGCCGGGTCACGAAACGGCGAGCGTTCTCCATTTAGATAGGGCAGATAGATGAGCGAACCCGGGTCGCCTGCCAACGCCTGAGAGATCACCTCGTCATAGCTGGCGCTGCCAAACAGGTCGCGTACCCATTCCAGATTGCCGCCGGCGGTCAATAGCGGCGCAATCTGGATGTAGCGCCCCGGCTGCGGGTGCGCCAGCGTAATCACGCCATCAGCCACAGCCCGCGTCTCCGACGTGAAGG
Organism: Chloroflexota bacterium; assembly: GCA_003242205.1. GTDB lineage: Bacteria > Chloroflexota > Anaerolineae > Aggregatilineales > Phototrophicaceae > ZC4RG36. The sequence continues at coordinate 592 of QGUR01000063.1, forward strand.
CAATCCATCCGGATGTCCCCAGATAGGCATAAACCCTGCCCGGCTCGCCCGCGCCGACGCCGAGCGTCACTGCGCCCGCGTCTCCCGGCCCCAGATGCACCGGCAAGCCGGCTGGCAGCCCGATGATCTCTTCGTATGCTTCGACCGTCGCGCCTACCTGAGCGCCGCCCGGCACGATCCTCGGCAGCATCGCCGGAGCCTCTTCAATCCCGGCGGCGCGAAAGAGGTCATCCGGCAAAGGTCGACGGCTTTCGAGTTCCAGCAGGCTCGTGGTCGAGGCGGTGGTCGTGTCGGTCGCCAGTTCGCCACACAGAAAATCAGCCATATAATCGGCCGCGCCCATCAGCACCGTACGCGTCGAGCGATAGTTCTCCGGCTCGTGGCGCTTTACCCACAGCAGTTTGGAAAGCAGGCTGCTGGCATCGTGATCGCTTCCGGTCAGGCCGAGCAGGCGCTGCGCGCCGAACGTCATGTTGATGATGTCCGCTTCCTGCCGGGCGCGGGTATCGCTGTAAAGAATGACCGGCCGCACCAGAAACTTGTCGTCATCGAACAGGATCAGATCCTGCATCTGGCCCGTCAGCGCGACACCGGCCAGTTGATCGCGATAGCGTTGTAGATCGAGCATCCGGGCGCTGGTCAGCAGTGCGTGAGTCCAGCCTGCCGTATCCTGCTCCACGACGCCGTCCTGTCCCAACGTTACCGGATAATCTTGCGTGAAACTGCTCAGCACCTGACCGGCGGCGCTGACCAGCGCCGCTTTGAGCCCAGTCGTGCCAATATCGAACGCCAGCCACACCCCATCTGTCATGACAATACTCCCGGCGGAAATACAGTTGCAGCGCGCAACGATTCGATATAGGCGACCAGCGCATCCTTACCTGTCTGAAGATGCTCGACGATTTTAGTGCCAACGATAGCCATGTCGACTCCCAACACTGCCAGCGCGGCGATCTGTTCGGGGCGCTGCAGACCGATGCCAACGCCAACCGGCATGTCGGGCTTGATGTCACGTATGCGCCTCAGCATCTCGGCGATCATACGGCCTAATTCGCCTTCAATATCGGCCTTTTCGCCGGTCGGCCCAAGCGCCGCCTTCAGGTAAATCAGATCACCGAGTTCAACGCAGGTTCGCAACGTCTCGTCATCGGCGCGGGCGTCGAGCAAGGTGATGGTTGCTAATCCAAGCGCCCGCGCGCGCGAAGCTACGAACGCACCTTCCTCCGGATCAATATCCGGCGCGAGCACGCCATGAACGCCGTTTTCGACGCACAAGCGCAGAAAGCCATCCAGCGAGCGACCGACCGCTGCATAGGTCATCACGAAACGCGGCTGGGGCAAATCGCGCAGCCCGCCGATCAGCGCCAGCGCCGGTTCGGCGTGAATACCGCGCTGGGCCGTAACCACCCGATGCGCTTTGGCGATCACCTCGCCATCGAGCGCCGGGTCGTCGGCGGGAACGCCGAACTCGATAACATCCAACCCAACCGCGGCGCGAACCATGCGATAGAAGTCGTCCGGCGTTGGAAAACCTGCCAGAAAATAGCCGCACAGCGCCATGCGACCGGACTGGCGCACACAGCGCAGCGTGGCAAGCAGGGGATTGGATTCCATTACTGCCCTCGCCTCGATAAACTGCTCAGCGTGACCGCCAGAATGATGATGCCCCCGGTCAGGATTTGCTGGATGTAGCTGTCGATATTGAGCTGCGTCAGGCCGTTCGCCAGCACGCCGAGGATCAGGACACCGACCAGCGTGCCAAGCACATGCGGCTCGCCCTCCTCGCTCATCGTCATGCCGAGGAACACCGCCGCGATGGCATTCAGCATCAGGCCGTCGCCCTGTTTCGGATTGGCCGATGCCAAGCGGCTGGCCAGCATCAGCCCTGCCGCCGCCGCGCCCAGACCGCTGACGACGAATGCCAGCAGGCGCAGAAAACGCACCCGAACGCCCGCCAGACGCGACGCCTCGCGATTGCCGCCGATGGCGTACAGCCGACGGCCGAACACCGTCTGTTCAAGAATGAACCATGTCAGCACCAACACCGCCAGCGCCAGCAGGGTCAGGTTGGGAATCGTGATGCTGCCGAGCACCAGCCCTTCACGCCCGAAGTTGCCGAACGCTTCGGGAATGACGCGGCCAAAGATCGTCGTGCCACCGCTGATATAGAGCGCCAGCCCGCCGAAAATCGTCATCGTGCCAAGCGTGGTGACAAACGCTGAAATGCCAACATACGACACGAGAAAGCCGTTGATAAGCCCGCCAAGCGCCCCGGCCAGAAGCCCCGCGACGACCGCGACCGCAACCGGCTGCTCGTTCTGAAACAGCGTTCCGGCGATGATGCCGACCAGGCTGGCCATCGTGCCAACGCTGAGATCGAAATCGCCCACCACCATGACCACCGTCATCGTGAAGGCGACGACGCCGAGAATGCTGACCTGCTGCGTGATGTTGAGCCAGTTCGTGACCGTCATGAACGTCGTCGGGCGCTGCTGCCAGAAAATGGCGACGATGATCAGAAAACCGATCAGCGTGCCAAAGGTCCGCAGCCAGCGCGCAACCGAAAACGCCCGCCGTTTTCGCGCGGGCCTAACGCCCACCGTCTGTGGAACGCTCATGAGCCGTTTCTCCATAGCATAATGAGAGCAGCGATTCTTCGGTCAGGCCGGCGGTGGGAACTTCGTCCACCAGCACTCCCTGACGCATGATGAGAATGCGATCCGTCATGCCGATCAGCTCAGGCAGGTCAGACGAAACCATCAGGATCGCGGCCCCCTGCCCGCTGAGCTCACGGATCAGTCTATACAGGTCAACCTTCGCGCCGACATCGACGCCGCGTGTCGGCTCGTCGAGCAGCAGCAGCACGCGCGTCGTTCGGGTGAGCGCGCGGGCAAAAACTGCCTTCTGCTGATTGCCGCCGCTCAATTCGCGCACCGTTTGATCCGGGCCAATCATCTTGAGCTGGACAGTGTCGCCAAGCGACCGGCTGGTACGCCGTTCAAGCCCACGGTCGATCAGCATGCCGCCCCGGCTCAGCCATGCCAGACCGGGCAGCGTGATGTTGTCAGCCACGCTGCGCGACAGGACCAGCCCTTGAGAACGACGCTCCTCCGGCACGAAAGCGACGCCGTTGCGCCACGCCATCGCAGGCGTCAGCGAAACCCGCCGGCCATCGAGCAGGATTTCACCGGACAGCCGCCTGTCGGCCCCAACCAATGCCCGCAGCAGTTCCGTTCGGCCAGAGCCGTTCAGCCCGGCAACGCCGACGATTTCGCCTTCGCGCAGGTCAAAGGCATCCGCCCGAACCGCGTGGCTACGCAGGTTCCGCACGGTCAGGCGCATGCGCTCACCGACAGGCGTCTGGCGCGGCGGATACACCTGCTGGAGCGTTCGTCCCGTCATCAGGCGAATGAGTTCGCCGGGATGGGTATCGGCAGCGTGGCGCGTGCCGACGACACGCCCATCGCGCATGACGGTGATCCGGTCGGAAATGCGGAAAATTTCTTCCATGCGATGCGACACATACAGCACGGCACTGCCACGCGCTTTTAGCCCGTTGATAACCTCGAACAGCAGGTCAACCTCATGGCCGGTGAGCGCGGCGGTTGGCTCGTCCATGACGTAAACCAGCGCCCGGCTGCCATTGTCGCTGTCGTCGCCGGCAAACGCCCGCGCAATGCTGACGAGCATCTGGTCGCCGGGGCTAAGCCGCGCCATGCGCTCGCTTGGATCAATATGGTGAACGCCAAGCATTGCCAGCACATCCCGCGCGCGGCGATTGAGCGTTCGCCAGCGCACGAGCGTTCCAAACCAGGCCGGATAGCGCTGGCCGAGAAACACGTTTTCGGCCACCGATAACTGTGGCACGATATTGAGTTCCTGATGGATGAATCGCAGGCCATGACCGTAGGCGGCCTGCGGGCTGTGCAGCGTCGCAGGTCTGCCCTGAATCTCCACTTCAATCCGGTCGGGGGCCAGCACACCGGCCAGCAGCTTGATGAGAGTCGATTTGCCCGCCCCGTTTTCGCCCATCAGAGCATGGACTTCTCCGGCGCGCAATTCGAGCGAGGCATCGGTTAACGCGGGAACGCCGTTGTAACTCTTGCTCGCATGGCGCACAGCCAACAGCACTGTGCCTGGAGATGGGTCAACCGCGGTTGTCATAGTCGTATACACCGGGCCGGATGAAACAGCGCTCAGACTGTTCACCCGGCCCACCGCTGGATGAAACAGGCGGGTGAACGCGCCTTACTCTACCCGCGCGTTTTCGCGCGTGACGAGCGTCGTCGGCACGTAAACAGTCGTCTGCGTCAGTGTTTCGCCGTTGAGATAGCGCTCGACCAGATCGGCTGTCGTCGAACCGATGCCTTCGAAGTCCTGAGCGACCGAGGCTTCGAAGTTGCCGCCCTGCGCGATTGCTTCCACCGCCTGCGGATTGGCATCGATACCGACGATGATGATGCCTTCGTCCTGACGCCCGGCCGCTTCAATCGCCTGCAACGCACCCAGCGCCGGCTGGTCCCACGCAGCCCACACGGCGTTGATGCTGCCCGGCTCAGGATTGGCCGCCAGAATGGCCTCCATGCGCGCGCGCGAGTCGGCAATGCCGCCATCGGTCACATCCGGCACGACCTGATCGATGATCTCGATGTCGGGCGTGTTGTTGAAGATCGCTTCGGCAATCACGCCGCGCTTCTGAACCGGCGGGTATGGCGGGAAGATGAACATGACGACCCGGCCTACACCATTCAGCCGGTCGACAACGTAAGTCGCCGTTTCCGCTGCCATCGCATAGCCGTTGCTGGTCACGTTAACGACCAGTTCGGGAACGCTGCCTGCGTCCATACCAAACACCGGAATACCGGCAGCAACGGCGTCGGCCAGCGCGGGGACCTGCTGCGGATCGACGTTGATGACAATGGCGTCAACCCCCTGCGTCACAACATCCTGCAGGCGGCTGTTCAACGCTGCCACGTCTCCGGCTGTGTCAATCACATTAACCGTCCAGCCCTTTGCTTCGGCGGCGGCTTGGAACGCTTCGACCATAAACTGCGTGCCAGGCTGGGCCAAATAGGGCGTCAGCACAGCCACCACCGGGGCGTCGTCCTGCGCCGACACAGGCAGTGCGAACCCGGTGACCAGCAACGCCATCACCAATAACAAACGAAACAAGCGCGACATTTTTTGGGCCTCCTCTTGAGATAAAAACAGTATTACCAGCTAATCGGTGGCTGAAATTATGCTTCCCGATACAACCGATGTCAAAAGATGTGCGCGCCGCCGCCAGCACCCCACACGCCAAACAGTACCGCTGCTGCCAACGCGACCGTCCACAACAGACCGCCCAGTGCCATCCAGAAGAACAGCCGGAGCGGCGGCGTGTTCAGCGCCAGCCCGATCAACGCGCCGATCTGAGCGCCCGTTGTGACCGGCGCGAGGAACGCCAGCCCGATCAGCCCATAGCGCGACCACGCGCGCCCGACCAGACTGTCCGGGTTGAGCCGCGCCCGGTCGCCAAGCCGCCACAGCAACCACCGGCGTACGGGTTCTCCGGGCAGCACGACAATGGCAACACCGGCCGCATAGGCGAGCGACGCCGCCAGAACGACAGGCGCGATATTCAACCCGAACGCCATCCCGGCGGGAATGGACGCCCACAGCGAAACAAACGCAATTGTGAATACGCCGGCCAGCGCCGGCAGGTTATCGAGCATATGATGCGCCCTCTCAGGGAGAAGGGCGCTTAATCCCTTTCTCCTCCCGAAGCATTCGAGCGAGAGGGCGAAGCTGCGGGCAGAAGAATATCCATCACCTGCTTCTGCAGCCTGCCGTTGGTAGCGACCGAATTGCCGCCGTAGATCGTCGGCGTGCCCTGCCAGTCGGTGAACGTGCCGCCCGCTTCTTCCAGAATGACCGCGAATGGGCCGCAATCCCAGACATTCATGATAGCGTCGACCATGACATCGCCGCGACCGGTTGCGACCAGCGCGTAGCCATAAGCATCGCCCCACGTACGTGCGACGCCCGCATTCCGACACAACTGCTCCCACCGCGCTTGTTGCTCGTCCGAAACCAGCACGTCGCTGCCCAGCACCAGCGCATCTTTCAGGTCGCTCACATCAGAAACACGGGCGCGACGGCCATTCCAGAAGCAACCCAACCCACGCGCCGCGAATACGGTCTCGTTGAGCGCGGGAAAGTGCGCCACACCAACGACCGGCTCGCGATTTCGCGTCAACGCGATCAGGCAGGCATAAAGCGGCACCCCCGCGACAAACGACTTTGTGCCGTCAATCGGGTCGATAATCCATGTCCACTCCGACGCGCCGGTTTGCTCGCCGAACTCCTCGCCCAACAAGCCATGCGCGGGCCAGTAGCGTTCTACGAGGTCTCGGATCACCTGCTCGGCTTCGCGGTCGGCGCGCGTGACAGGGCTGAGATCGCCCTTGCGCTCCACGGCGACGCCGGTCTGAAAGTAGCCGAGCGTGACGCGGCCCGCTTTCCAGGCGGTCTCCAGCGCGAAATCGAGCAGCGATTGCAGTGACGGCTCGTTCATCAGTTTCTCCAGACTACAGGCAAGATAAAAGCGGCGGTTGCGGGAACATTATCGGCATTCCCAACGCCCGCCGCCAGATACGACAATCAGGATAACGAATGTGGCTAGTGCGCGCCGAGATAGGCCTTACGGACAGCCTCATCGGCCAGCAAATCGCGCGCCGGAGCGTGGAGCACAACCTTGCCCGTTTGCAGCACGTAACCGCGCTGGGCAACTTCGAGCGCCATCAGCGCGTTCTGTTCCACCAGCAGAATGGTCGTGCCCTGTTCGTTAATGCGCTGGATGATTTCGAAGATGCCCTCGACCAGTACGGGCGCCAGCCCCATCGACGGCTCGTCGAGCAGCAACACGCGCGGCATGGCCATCAGAGCGCGGCCAATGGCCAGCATCTGCTGTTCGCCGCCCGACAGCGTGCCGCCCAGCTGGGTGATACGCTCCTTCAAACGCGGGAACAGTTGAAAGACATGCTCAATCCGTTCCTCAATGTCCTTTTTGCTCTTTACGTTCCACGCGCCGATTTCGAGATTTTCATGCACCGTCAGTTGCGGAAAAATTCGACGCCCCTCTGGAACATGGCCGATGCCCATTCGCGCGATGTCATGCGGCTGCATCTGCGTCACGTCCTGCCCGTTGAAGAGCACCTGGCCAGAACGGGCGCGCACGATTCCACTGATCGTTCGCAGCGTCGTGCTTTTGCCCGCGCCGTTCGCTCCGACCAGCGTGACGATTTCTCCTTCGTTAACGGTCAGGTCGATGCCTTTCAGCGCATGAATCTGACCGTAGTAGGTATGCAGGTTTTTCAGCTCAAGCAGCGTCGCCATGATCGCTCTCTTCCTGATGCGTGCCCGCTGCCCGGCGGCCCAGATAGGCTTCGACGACGCGCGCGTTATTACGTATCGCCTCCGGCGGCCCTTCGGCGATCTTCTGGCCGTAATCCAGCACGGTAATGTGTTCGCTGATGCCCATGACGACCGTCATGTCGTGCTCGATAAGCACGACCGTAATGCCGAGTTCATCGCGCACGCGGCGGAATAACTGCGTTGCCGCCACGGTCTCCTGCGGGTTCATTCCCGCCGTCGGCTCGTCGAGCAGGATCAACTTCGGATCGCTAGCCAGCGCCCGCGCGATTTCCAGCCGCCGCTGGTCGCCATAAGGCAGATTGCGGCTGACTTCATTGGCCTTGTGCAACAACCCGACAAAACTCAACAGGTCGCGGGCCTTGTCGCTGACCGCCTTCTCCTGCTGGTGGAACGCGCTGTTACGCAGCAGTGTATCGATGACCGATATTTTCAGGCGTGAATGCATGCCGACCATGATGTTCTCAATCGCCGTCATGGCCGGAAACAAACGGATATTCTGAAACGTGCGGGCGATGCCGGCAGCGTTCACTTTATCGGGGCTTAGGCCGACAATCGAACGCCCGTTAAACATGATCTGGCCGCTGGTCGGTTTGTAAATCCCGGTCAGCAGGTTGAACAACGTCGTCTTGCCCGCGCCGTTGGGGCCAATGATCGCGCTGATGCTGCCTTCGGGGATGCCCAGCGTGACATCGCGCACGGCGGTGATACCGCCGAATGACTTGGTGAGGTTGGTGACTTCGAGTAACACGCCTACCCCCTAATTCGCGCCGACCATCGGGCCGGGGGCCGGCGAAACATCGTCTTCGTCCGTTACGACATCGTCGTGCTGAAGCTCGATGCGCCGCCTCGGCTCAGGCAGAATGCCCGTTGGCCGGAAAATCATCATGATGATCAGCAGCAGGCCGAAAACCAGCCGCTCGTACTTGGCCGGCTCAAGTTGGGTCGGCCAGTTCTGTACATGGAAACCAAAGATGACGAAATCCATCTGCCGCAGGGCGTTCAGTTGCAGCGACATGTTCTTCAGCACCTGCAGGTTGAGCAGCGTCACAACAGCCGCGCCCAGCATCACGCCACGGATGCCGCCCAACCCGCCGACGATCACCATCGCCAGAATGCTGATCGACTGGATCAGGCTGAAACTTTCAGGGCTGACGAACGTCTGCTTGGCCGCGTAGAGCACACCGATGGCCCCGGCAAACGACGCGCCCGCCGCGAACGCCAGCAACTTCATCTTCACCAGCGGCACGCCCATGGCGATGGCTGCCACTTCATCCTCGCGGATCGCGGTCCAGGCACGGCCGATCGGCGAGTCATCCAGCCGCCGGGCAACGACCACCACAATCGCGACGATCAGGACGCCGACGAAATAAAACAACAGTTGCTGCGCGACAGGCGTCACGTTAGCCAGCGAGATGCCCATGAGATTGGCGGTCGAACTGGTGAAACTGGTCCAGATTTCCGGTATGGGCGGAGGACTGACATTATGCAACCCCTGCGCGCCATTGGTGAAGTTGATCGGCTGATCGAGGTTGCGCGCCAGCACCCGGATCATTTCGCCGAAACCGAGCGTCACAATGGCCAGATAGTCGCCGCGCAGACGCAGCACCGGGAGGCCGAGCAGAATTCCGGTCACGGCCGCTATTCCAACGCCGATGATGAGGAAAATCGGGAATGTCCACGCCGGAACGAGCAGGCCACTGATGTTGATGACAGTCGGAGCCTGTGAAGTGAACATCGCCCACAAGTATGCGCCGACCGCGAAAAAGGCGATGTAGCCCAGGTCGAGCAACCCAGCGAAACCGACGACGATGTTCAGGCCGAGCGCCAGACCGGTGAAAATGCAGATCTGGATCGCCAGTTCGAGGTAGGACGTATCATAAATACCGACCAGCGGCATGGCGATCAGGATCAAACCGCCGATGAGAATCGTCTTGAGGCGGCGCGAGATCGGCGCCGACATGACGATGAACGGCGACAACACGAAGGCCGGGAACGCCAGCGTGCTGAAGGTCGGGAACCAGAGGTGACGCCGGTCCAGCCCGCGCAGCACCAGCAACACAACCGCCAAATAAAGCAGAATCAACGCGGTTGCGACAGCCGGGCGGGCGGCCCAGTTACGAAGGGCGCGTATTGGCTGTTGAGCAGCGGAAGTCACGGTTGCCATGGCGTTACACTTTCTCGTCCACCCGCTCGCCAAGCAGACCACTGGGGCGGAAAATCAGAATCAGAATGAGGACGGAAAAAGCAAAAATATCGGTGTAGCGCTGGCCCAGTGCCGGGAAATATACCAGTACGCCGTTGAGGAATGCTTCAACCAGACCGAGCGTCAGCCCACCGAGCAGCGCGCCGGTGATGTTGCCGATACCACCAAGCACAGCGGCGGTAAAGGCCTTGATGCCCGGAATAAAGCCAACATAGGGAGTGACCGTGCCGACATTCATCCCGAACAGTGAACCCGCCGCACCCCCAAACGCGCCGCCGACGAAAAAGGTCAGCGAAATCATGAAGTTGACGTTGATCCCCATCAATGCAGCGGTCGTCTGATCCTGCGCCACAGCGCGGATGCCCCGGCCCAGCTTCGTGCCGTTGACGAAATAATTGAGTGCCAGTAACGTCAGCACTGCCCCGCCGACAACGATAAATGACGTCGGTTTGACGTTGACCGTCGTCGTGCCGAACTGTAGTGCCACCGACTGGGTCAGCCAGGGCAATTGGTCGGTCGGATAGCGCAGATTAAAGTCGTTGCGCGTGATGGCTTCGGTCGCGCGGACGAAGTCAATCAGAAAGAAGGAAATGCCAATCGCCGAAATCAGCGGCACCAGCCGCGGCGCGCCACGTAGCGGGCGATAGGCAATACGTTCGATCAGAACGGCGAGCAGGCCACTGACGAGCATCGACACCAGCACGACGGTGACGATCAACACCACCGGGTTCCACTGTTGAAGTGTGCCGCTGTCGGCGATGCGGCGCATGATTTCAAAGCCAACGACCGATCCGACCATGAAAATTTCGCTGTGAGCGAAATTGATGAATTTAAGGACGCCATAGACCAGCGTGTAGCCAAGCGCGATCATGGCATAGACGAAGCCGATGCTGATGCCGCTGATGATCATGCCCGGAAGCTGGCGGCTAATCTGATCTGCCAGAATAATGTTGGGGCGTGGTTCGGGAACCAGTGCCGCCAGAAGATAGGCGAGCAATGTCAGGACGACGGCAGCGCCGATGATGAAAACCAACATCTGGCCGATGGGATAGAGAAGGTAATCGTAAACCCACCGGACAGCGGGCGGCAGGCGTAACGACCACGAAGGGGCAGCCAGACCGCGACTAACTGATGCCATAGAAATCGCTCCGCAAAAATGAATACGAAAATGTGGGCGACGGCGCACAGGCCGCCGCCCCGGATATTACTTCGCACTAACTTTCAGGTGTTGCTTCGGCGGTCGCCTCACCTTCAGCAGCCAGTTCCTGCGCCTTCAGCGGCGACGGAATCTGGATGGTGCTGATGACCGTGTTCGAGCTCCACTGCGCCGGATCGGCCGACACAACCTGAAGCACATAGTAGTTGCTATATTCCGGATCGCCGTTGTCGTCGAACGTGATCGTCCCCGTCAGGCCTTCGTAATTCTCGGTCGCTCGCGCTTCGGCAGCCAGTTGTTCGCGGGTCGGCAGCTCACCACCATTGGCTTCGATAGCGCGTTCGAGCGCCGCCAGAACGATAGCAGCGGAGTCATAGGCCTGCGCGGCAAACGGCGTCGGCGGTTCACCATAAGCCTCGGTGTAATCCTCGATGAATTGAGCCGCATTGGGATAGATCGAGGCCGGGCCGGCGACCGTCGTGTAGTATGTGCCGACAACTGCTTCACCGGCCAGTTCGGCCAGATCAGGCGAGTCGATACCATCCGGCCCCATGAAGTAGCCTTCATAACCGGCTGCGCGAGCCTGGCTGATGAAAATGCCAACCTGATCGTAAATGCCGCCGAAGTAAATCAGATCAGGCGCCAGCGCGAGAATCGGCTGGATGATGCCATCGAAGTTGGCCCGTTCTTCGGTGCCTTCGAAACCGAGAACAACCAGCCCTTGAGCTTCAGCTTCCTGACGGAAGAACTCGGCAACGCCCTGACCGTAAGCAGTTGTGTCGTGCAGCACCCAGACGGTTTCGACGTCCTCCAGACTGGCGGCGAACTGCGCGCCGGTCGGGCCCTGCAAGTCGTCGCGACCAACGACGCGGTTGACGATTGGCAGGCCACGATCGGTAACCGCTGGGCCGGTGTTCGCGGGCGACACCATCAACAACTGGTTCTGGTTGTAGACTTCAGACGACGGAATGGCGACGCCGGTATTGTAGTGACCGATCACCGCCAGAATTTCGGGGTCGGCGACGATCTGCTGCGCGTTGGCTACACCGACGTCCGGGCTTGCCTGATCATCATAGGGCACATACTGAATCTGAAAGCCCATGTCGCGGAGGTTGCCGCCAAGCTGCTGGATGGCGAGTTCGACGCCGTTGCGAATGCCGACGCCAACCGCAGACTGCCCACCCGAAAGCGGGCTTTGCGACGCGATCTTGATGACACGGCCTTCCTGTGCGACCACAAACGAGGAAGACAGCAGCAAACCGAGGATCAAAGCAAATAGGACAAGAGGTTGCAAACGTACTCTGCGGTTCAACATATCAAGACTCCATAAATTTGATTAAACTGAAAACTGCCGGCGTCACGTGTAGCATCGGTTCGTGGTTGTCCCTTTCACTGCCTCCTCTCAGCGTCAGGACGCTCATTGATTTTGTCGCGGAAAACTGAGATGATACTAATTCTGAAAGGCGGTCGCTACCTGTCAGAATCGCGTTTATTCTACGCAATCATACTGGATTTCGCACTCTCCTCAATTTCCACATGAATTAAGGTTTCTGATCAATGTCAGGACGTGGCGCGCTTTACGGCCTCTCGGCCGCCGCCATTTGGGGCGGCATGTATGTCGTTTCGGATGTCGTACTGGAAACCATTCCGCCTTTCACCCTGCTGGCGCTTCGCCTGATACTGGGATTGATCGTGCTGGCGCTGATTCTGGGCCGGATGCGCGATGTACGCCTGCCTCAAGGGGGGGAACGCCTGAAAATCCTCGGCATTGGCCTGCTGGGCTTTGGCATCAGCGTCGGCGCGCAGTTCGTTGGCACGGAAAAATCGACCGCCGTCAACGGTTCGCTGATCACCAGCGCTTCGCCGGCCTTCATTCTGATCTTCGCCGCGCTCATTCTGCGCGAACGGCTGACACCGCGGCGCATCATGGCTGTCGGGCTGGCGACAATCGGCGTCGCATTGATCGTCGACCCGGCACAGGCAGACTTCGGCTCGGAGACGTTCGCCGGTGACGTAGCGCTCGCCATCGCCGCGCTCACATGGGGCCTCTATTCCGTGCTGGTGCGGCAGGTCAGCGCCCGGCTGGACACGCTGGTCGTCACCATCTTTGCCTTCATCGGCGGGTTATGCCTCGTCGTTCCTGCTGCTTTCGTGGAGCTTAGCCAGCGTCCCATCGGCGCGGTCGACGCAGGCACAATTCTGGGCATTCTCTATCTGGGGATTGCATCGACGGCAGGCGCGATGTGGCTGTGGAATCGCGCTTTCGCCCTCGTCGACGCTTCGACAGCCTCGCTCTTCTTCTTCGCGCAGCCGGTCGTCGGCGCCTTTCTGGGCGTGGTGCTGCTGGGGCAGGCGCTGACGCCGAACATCATCGCGGGCGGCCTGCTGATCGTGCTTGGCGTGCTACTGTCTGTCTACACGCCTGCCCGCTTGAAGCGCCCTCAAAGCCTACAGACGGTGGAATGAGTGACGGCCTTCCGTCTACCCGCGAGATACATCCAGCCTGTATGCCGGGGCCTTTGAGCGGTTGGCCGCGTTCCGGAAAGAGTAATAGAGCAAGAAGATCATCTTCCCGCCGGGTGTTTGGGCCGAGGTAACAGAAGCCATTCACACGCAAGCGGCCGGAGAAGACGGACTGGAAGTGTTTTTAAACATGATCCCGCAGGCGCTACGCTACCGGCAAGGCCTCGTGCTGAGCCGTTCCACAAAGTGCGGATAGAGCACGCGCTGGTGAACCGGCAACTCCGGGTTCTGGATCAGCGCCGCCAGAAAGTCGATGCTTTGCCTGCCCAGCGCGTCGAAGTCCTGATGAACGGTCGTCAGAGGCGGCTCGAAATAAGGCGAATCGGGCAAATTGTCAAAGCCGACGACCGAAACATCTTCGGGAATCCGCAAGCCGCTCTCGCGCAGCGCTCGCATTGCCCCCAGCGCCATGTTATCGTTGCCTGCGATCAGCGCGGTAAACTGCGCGCCGTCTGCAAGTAGCTGCCGCGTCAGGCGATAGCCACAGGCGGGCGACCAGTCCCCTTCCCGTGTGGCAATCGTCTCCAGACCGGCTTCTCGAAGCGTCTCGCTGACGCCTTCATGCCGCGCCTTGGCGCCATGCCAGTTCAGCGGCCCGCTAATCTCACAAATGCGCTGGTGGCCGAGTCGTAGTAGATGCTGCGCGACCAACTGGCCGCCATAGCGCTGGTCGATCACCACCGATGGCGTCGTCGAGCCGAGTTCATTGTCGACCAGCACGGTGGGAATGCCACGACATAGATCAAGCACCGCTTCGGGCGCGGTCTGGTCTGTCGGCGCAATGATGACAATGCCATCGATCAGCCGGTCGGTGATGCTGTCCAGTGCTTCACGGAAGTCCTCTAGCGAAGCATTGGTCAGATTCGTAAAGGTCAGGCTGTAGCCCAGCGCCTTGGCCGAGCGTTCCAGACAGACCATCATGCGCGAAGGGCCATAGAACTCGCTGCCAAAGGTGACGACTTCGAGAACGAACGAGCGGCGTGTTACCAGACTCTGGGCAGCCCGGTTCGGGCGATAGTCAAGCTCCTTGATCGCCTTCAGCACGCGCTGTCGGGTAACCTTGGAGACGTTCGGATGATCGTTGATTACGCGGGAGACGGTCTGATAAGACACGCCAGAGCGAAGTGCGACATCATAGAGGGTGACGCGTTTCAGGCGCTGTCCGCCGGTCATAACTATCCTTCGCGTCCCAGGAGATGAATGTGAGCCCTCACAGAATAGCACGCAGCCCGCGAGAGCGTCAAGAAATCGGCCGGCGAATGTCATTCCCGTATTGTGACATTTTTCCGCCTGCATTCACCTGCTTGTGCATCCCCGTCGATGTGCTTGACGCTCTTGTTCGGCGCATGTTATATTGTGAGCGCTCACAATCCGGGCCGGAATTTTTTAAGCCGGGCATTGCGAGAGGTATATTGATTTGGATTGGCAAAAAACTTTTAGGAGACGACAGTTCTTCTATTATCGTTTTGTACAAGACGCTCCCTACCCACGCGCGTCGATTGGGTACGGAGCGTTTTGCTATCTGTCCTCTAACGTTCACGGAAGAAGGCAATGTATACAATCGGCATAGACTTTGGAACTGAGTCCGGGCGCGTGCTGCTGGTGGACACGCGCGACGGGCGCGAAGTCGCAACGGCGGTCATCCCCTACGCCAACGGCGTAATCGATGAGCAATTGCCGGAAAGCGGCGTACGCCTGCCCCCCGAATGGGCGCTGCAAGACCCGAACGACTATGTTGAAGTGGTCAAGCAAGGCGTGCCCGCAGTTTTGAAAGAGAGCGGCGTATCGCCGGATGAAGTCGCCGGGATCGGCATCGATTTCACTTCATGCACGATGCTGCCGACCAAAGCCGATGGCACGCCGCTGAGCAACCTGCCCGAATGGCGCGCCAACCCCCACGCCTGGGTCAAGCTGTGGAAGCACCATGCCTCTCAGCCGCAGGCCGACAAAATCAACGAAGTGGCGCGGCAGCGCGGCGAAAGCTGGCTCCAGCTTTACGGCGGCAAGATTTCTTCCGAGTGGTTTTTCAGCAAGGCCCTGCAAATCCTAGAGGAAGCGCCCGAAGTCTACGAAGCCGCCGACCGGCTGATCGAGGCCGCTGACTGGATCGTCTGGCAATTGACCGGCGTCGAAACACGTAACGCCTGTACCGCCGGTTACAAAGCCATCGTGCAGGACGGCGTTTTTCCAAGCCGTGACTACTTCGCCGCCCTTGACCCCCGGTTTGCCGACGTGGTCGATACCAAAATGAGCCGCGAATTCCTGCCGCTGGGGGCGAAGGCCGGCGGCCTGTCCCAGCAGGCGGCGGAATGGACCGGCCTGAAACCGGGGACGCCGGTCGCCGTCGCCAATGTCGACGCGCACGTGACAATCCCGGCGGTTGGCGCGGTCGAGCCGGGCATCATGGTCATGATCATGGGTACTTCGACCTGCCACATGCTGCTCGGCGAGGAAATCCAGCCGGTCGAAGGTATGTGCGGCGTCGTGCGCGATGGCATTCTGCCCGGCTATTACGGCTACGAAGCGGGCCAGAGCGGTGTCGGCGACATCTTCGCCTGGTTCGTGGACAACGCCGTGCCGCCGGAATATCACGAGGCGGCGAAGCAGGCCGGGCTGGACCTGCACCAGTATCTCGAACGCGAGGCGGCACGGCAGAAGCCCGGTGAGCATGGCCTGCTGGCGCTCGACTGGCTGAACGGCAACCGCTCCACGCTGGTGGACGCCGATCTATCGGCCATGCTGCTCGGCATGACGCTGGGGACGCGCGCGCCCGACATCTACCGCGCGTTGATCGAAGCCACGGCTTACGGCACACGCATCATCATCGAAGCGTTTGAAGATCGCGGCGTTCCCGTGAAAGAGCTGATCGCGGCGGGCGGCCTGCCCGAAAAGAACAAGCTGCTCGTGCAAATCTACGCCGATGTGACCGGACGACCGATCAAGCTGGCCGGGTCGCAGCAGGCTCCGGCGCTCGGTTCGGCCATGCATGGCGCGGTCGCGGCGGGCATTTACCCGAACATCAAAGCCGCCGCCGAGAAGATGGCCAAGCTCAAGGATGAAGTCGTGCAGCCCATCCCCGAAAATCAAGCGGTCTACGACCAGCTTTACGCCGAATACAAAACGCTCTACGACTACTTTGGCCGCGGCGCGAACGACGTCATGAAGCGGCTGAAGAAAATCCGCAATCAGGCGCTGGCGGTGCAGGCATGATGCTGGAACGGCTACGCGAAGAAGTCTGCGCGCTGCACATGGAGTTGCGGGCCAAAAATCTGGTCACCTGGACCAGCGGCAACACAAGCGCGCGGGCCACAAAAACGGGGCGGGGGTCGACAAAACCAAAG
>QGUR01000064.1 GCA_003242205.1 Chloroflexota bacterium
GGCATTAGCGGCGAAGATAGCGCGCCGCGCATCCTGTCGTCCTGGTAGGCGTGGTTGCGCGCCCATCCGTGTCCTGAGGTTACCGGTCTATGGAACTGGCTCCACTTCTGGTCCTCGGCGGGGTCGTTATCTTCCTCGGTCTCTATTTGTGGCTGCGCCGTCGCCTGCCCGACCAGCCTGCCGCCGGGGATGACTACCTCTCCGAGCTTCCATTCGCATCCGGCGGCGACGCCCTTCTGGTTGCGCGCGAGCGTGGCCGGCTCGTTTTTGCCAACGAGGTGGCGCGGCGCTGGCTGGGCGTCGAAAGTGGCGAGCCAGACCTCGAATTTATCGCGCGTCAGGCGGAACCTTCTAGCAGTTTCCTCGAACTATTCGCAACCGAAACCCGGACTGCGTTCCGGTTGGGCGAACGCTGGATCGAAGGTTCGTCGCATCGCATTCCGGCGGGCGACGAGATGCGCGTTGTCGTTCTGCTGCGCGAGCTGAACGCTGCAACGCCCTATCCCGATGGGTTCGACATCGGGGCCGCGATGCAGATCATCAACGAAATCGGCGAAACCGTCAACGTCGGCCTCGGCATGGAGCAGGTGCTTCAGGCGCTGCTGACAATCGTGCTGAAGACCATTCCGGCGGATGCGGGCGAAATCTGCCTGTGGGATGAAGATACACAGGTGCTCACGCCGCGCGGCTGGGTCGGCGATGTGGCCTACGTGCTGGCGCTGGCGGAGGCGGGCGGCGTTTACCGGATCGACGAAGGCATCACGGGCTGGATCGCGCGCCATCGCCGGCCCGTGCTTGTGACCGACCGCTCTGACCCGACGATGTTGCAGCCCAAACTGCCGAACAGCGACTACCGCGGTTTCGTCGCCGTCCCGCTTCACATGGGCGACCGCTTCATCGGCACGTTTGAACTTGCAAGTCTGTTCGTCGGGCAGTTGGGACAGGCCGATCTCGCGTTGCTGGAGGCGGTCAGCAAGTCGCTGGCAACCGCGATTTACAATGCCGAACTGTATACCGAACAGGTGCGGCGGCTGGACGATATCGCCAACCTGCAGCAGGTCGCGCAGGGGCAGCGGCGCAGCGACGATGTCGGGAAGATTTACGGCGTGCTGGGCGAGCAAATCGCTCGCTTGCTGGCATCCGATATGTGCGGCGTGCTGGTCTATGACCAGCGCAAAAACGCGCTGGTAGCTGAAATACCGTTTTACGGCCTGCCCAATCAGGTCGTGCAGAATTACCAGATTCCCCTGACGCCGGGCAGCCCGCAGCGCGAAATTTTTGAAGTGCGCGAGTACTGGATGTCAAACGATCTGGCGGATGAACCGCTGGTCGAAGCGCTGAACCTCGGCACGCTGGTGAACGCCGCCGGCATGTATAACACGATTTTCATGCCGCTCCAGATCGGCGTCGAGCGTATCGGCATGATACAGGTAGGCAACAAGCGCACGCATGGCGGCTTTACAGCGCGCGATGTGCAGAACCTGCGGATTCTCGCTGCTCAGGCGGCGGTCGTCGTCCAGAACATTCGCCTCTACCAGACCGAGCAGCGCGTCGACACCGAACTGACCGGCCTGCAGGAGATGACGCACGCCATCGGCGCGCTCAGCCATGAGGACGAGTTTTACTCCGATCTGAACCGCCGCATCGCCCGGTTGATGGGCATTTCGATCAGCGGCATCCTGATCTATGACGAGGGAACGAACCGGCTGGTTAGCCAGCCGCCGTTCTATGGCGTTGACGACGCCATCATTAGCGATTATGCGATTGAACTCAAACCGGGAACCGGCTTCGAGCAAATCTGGAAGGAAGAGGATTCCTGGTATAGCAATCGCGTGCCATCCGACCCGATCATCCATCAGGCCGGGCTGGCCGACCTGATGCAGACGATGGGCGTCTCCAAGACCCTGTATGCCGTCCTGTCCGCCGGGGGCAGGCGTATCGGTCTGGTGCAGGTGTCGAACAAGCTGGATGGCGAGGACTTTACCGAGAAAGACGCGCGCCTGCTACTGATCTTTGCCACACAGGCGGCGGCCATGATCGAGAACGCGCGCCTGTACCGGGAGATGCAGCGCCGCGCCGACGAGGCGGACAGCGTGCGTCGCGTGGCCGAACTGGCGGGCGCGATCAATACCGGCGAGGACTCGTTCGCGCCGGTACTGGCGGAAATCGCCCGCGTGCTTCAGAGCCAGATCGCGTTTTTGTCCACGCTTTCGGCGGAAACCGGTTCGCTGGTGACCGAGCCGCGCAATGTGTGCGGCGTCGAACTGGCCGAACCGCTGGTGCAGGATGTTTATACCAGCGACTTCGATCAGGGCGTGGCAATGTCGCGCCGCCCGCTGCTGGCCAATGATGCGGAAGGCGACGAGCGGTTCGCCCGCAATTATGGCCCGCTTGCGGCAGCGCTGGGGCTGGAACGCGCTGTCATCGTGCCGCTGGTTGTGGGTGAACGCCTGCTGGGTGAGCTTGGTGTCGGCAATCGCCCCGGCCTCTATAAGGACGATGACCGCCGTTTGCTGGCGGCGTTCGCCATTCAACTGGCCTCAGCGCTGGATCGCGTGCGCCTCCATGAAGCGACCGGCCAGAATCTGAGCCGCCGCCTGCACGAGCTTGACGCCATTTCCCGCGTCAGCAACGAACTCAATAGCACGCTCGACTTCGACCGCGTGCTGGATGTCATTCGCCGCGAGGCGCTTCAGGCGACGCAGGCCAGCGGTTGTACGGTGGCGCTGCTGTCTCCGCAAACCGAATGGCGCGCAGACGATCAGCCCGAACTGAAACGCCGGGCGGGCGACCAGCTGGCAACGGCCCGGCTTGCCCCCATTGAGCATGAAGCCATCACTCGCATCGCCGAGCCGGTGCTAATCGAGGACTACGAGGGCGGGACGCTGGAGGCGCTGCCGGCGGGTGTTCGCTCGGCGATTGCGGCGGCCATCGTCTATGCCAACGAGCCGATCGGTGTGCTGCATCTTTACCACGAGTTGCCCCATCACTTCGATGGGCAGGCCGCGGCTTTCGTCATGACGCTGGCGGCAAAAGCGTCGCAGGGATACGCCAACGCGCTTCGCTATCAGGAGAGCGTGGATCGCAGCACCCGCCTGCGCCGCCGTGTTGAGCAACTCAACCAGATCTTCGAGCTTGGCCAGTTGATGCAGTCGCAGGTCGACGAAACTACGCTGCTCGAAGCCTTTGCCTACGCCATTCAGCAGAGCGCCGGTTTCGACGTGGTGCTGATGACGCTGGCCGACCACGAAGCTGGCGTGTTGCGGCGCGTGACGCACGCGGGCCTGCCTATCGAACAGTTCGAGCGCGATAAAGCGAAAACCATGCCGCTGGCGAACGTGCAGCGGTTGCTCCGGCCTGAGTTCCGCATCAGCGAGTCGTACTTTTTGCCGCTCGACCGGCTGGCAGAGTGGTATGTCGAAGGCATTGACCTGCTGGTGACGGCGTTCGACGGCAATCGTTCGCTGCATCCGCGCGGCAGGAACGACTGGCGCGATGGCGACATGCTATTGGTGCCAATGTACGGCGCTGGCGGCAATTTGATCGGCATCATCAGTCTCGACCGCCCGTTCAATAACCGCCGCCTCGAGCGGAGCGAGATCGAGGTCCTCGAAATCTTCGCGCATCAGGCATCGACCTCGATTGAAAATCTGCGTCTGTACGAAGCGACCAGCCGCAGCGCCGAGCAGGAAGCCCGCCTGAGCGAAATCATGGAGGGCATCACCAGAACGCTCGATGTCCATGAAATCGTCGCCACGATTGCGCGCGGAGCCAGCAGGCTGGTGGCGTTTTCGCGCCTGACGGTGGCGGTGGAGAGCATATCCGGCGGCGGCTTCGATGTGCTGAGTCTCGCCGTTCAACCGGACGGCGAAATTGCGATGACGCGCGACCATCGCGCCAGTCTCGACGGTACTGCGCTGGGCCAGACGATCAGCGCCGGAAGTGAGGCGCTCTACCGTGTCGACGATGCGCCTGACGAGGCGTTCAGTGATCTGCGCGCCTGGCAGCTTGAAGGCGAGCAGACCAGCCTGCTGCTGCCGCTGGTGACGGGCGGAATCTGCCTCGGCGCGATGCATTTCGGAAGCGATCAGCACGGGGCGACTGCGCTTGAGACCGAACGCACGCTGCTGCGGCGCATTGCCAACCTCGCGGCGGTCGCGATTGAGAACGCTCGTCTGTTCCATCAAGCGGTCGATCTGCGGCTGTTTAACGAATCGGTCGTCGAGTCGATCCAGCAGGGCATCGTGGTGCTCGACCGCGCGGGCAAAATCGTGTCGATCAATGCCTATATGCGTCAGGCGTTTGGCTGGGATGACGCGGCGCTTGGCCAGAAACTGGCGGAATACCAGCCCGCGCTCTCGCTCCTCACAGAAGATTTCGACGCGGTGCTGGAACACGGCCAGCCTCGTGTGCGAAATGCCCTGTCCGTGACCACGATGACCGGCCAACGCGTTCTGAACTTCTATTTCTATCCCCTGCGCGGGGCGGAAAGCGCCAACGGCGCGGTGTTGCTCACCGAAGACGTGACCGAGCGCACGCGGCTGGAGCACGATATTGAGACACGGGTCATGCAGCTTGCGCTGCTGACCGAGGCGTCCAGCCGGATTACGGCGTCGCTCAACCGCGATGAAGTCATCGAAATGGCGCTGGACGAGATGCAGGGCATCATTCCTTTCGACAGCATGACGTTGTGGCAGCGCAGTGGCGATGTCATGCGTCTCGAAGGCGCGCGCGGCTTCGACCTGCCGCCGGGAGAACGGCCGGTGATCGACATTGCCGGTCACGAGCGCGTCAATCGTCTCGTGGAGACGCAGCAGCCCTACACCGTCAGCCGCCTGCAGGGATGGGACGCGCTTCCGGGCGAGGCAGGCGCGCAAAGCTGGCTTGGCGTGCCGCTTATCCGGCAGAACGAAGTCGTCGGCATGATCGCGCTCTGTAAGGCCGAGCCGCGCTTCTACGATGTGCAATCGGAGCAGGCAGCGTTCGCGTTCGCCAATCAGATCGCGGTGACGCTGGTGAATTCGGAGTTGTTCGCCGAGGCGCAGCATCGAACTGAGCGGCTTAGCCTGTTGAATCGCGTGTCCGTCTCGCTGGCGCAGTCACTGGATCACGAGAACATCCTCGAAATCGCCCTGCGCGAAATCGCCGGGATGCTGCGGGTGGAGCGAGGCCGGGCTTATCTGCTGGAGCGCGACATTCGCATGGCGCGCGTGGTCGTTGAACATCCGCGCAGCGACACACCGCCGGCCGGCATGTTTGAACTTTCGGAACGCCCGCTGGTGGAAGCTGCCAGTCGCAGTGGGCAGCCGCTGATTGTCGAGGACGTGCGCGCGGCTGCCGAACAGGATCCGTTGCTGGCGCAGCTTTCAGACGCGGGTATCAGCGCCTATGTTGCCATTCCGGTCGCCGTCAGCGGGCGTGCCATCGGCATGTTTGAGCTTGAAGTTTTGGACGGCGTGCGCCGGTTCGACAGCGAGCAGATCGATCTGGCGCTGATTATCGCCAACCAGACTGCGATTGCCGTCCAGAACGCCAACCTGCTGGAGCAGACGCTGGTACGCACGCGCGAGCTGGAAACCCTGCTGGAAGCGGCGCAGGCGACGTCGTTCACGCTCGATCTGGATGAAGTTTTCCAGAATGCCGCCCGGCTGACGCTGCAGGCGCTCGACATGGATCACTGCGCCATCTTCCTGTATTTCCCCGTTGATGATGGCCTTGAAGTGCAGATCGACCTCAGCCGTTTCGAGCCGCCCGCCGGACAGTATGCGCCCGGTGACCGGCTGGCGCTGGACGATTATCCGGCCCGCCGCCGGGCGCTGGATGAACGTCAGGTGGTGCTGGTCAGCCACGAGAACGCGGGCGCGGATCAGGTGGAACTGGCGCATCTGGAAAGCCGTGGCAGCCACTCGCGTATGCTCGTGCCGCTGGTCACCCGCGAGGCTTCAATCGGCCTGATGATGATCGACGTGGCGGCGGAGAACCGCGCCATCAGCCATCGTGAAGTTCGTATGGCGCAGGCGCTGGCGGCGACGGCAGCGACTGCCATCGAGAACGCCCGCCTCTCCACCGAAACGGCCGCTCGTGTCGAGGAACTGCTGATCATCAACGACATCAGCCGCAGCCTTTCCGCGACCATGGACGTCGACGTCATGATCGGAACGCTGCGCGGCTATCTGCCGGCATTGATCCGGGCTGATGAGCTGTATCTGGCGCTGTATGACGCCGAGCGCGACGAAGTCACCTTTCCGCTGTCGGTTCGCGGCAAAGCGGATCATCCGCGCGCGCCGCGTCCGCTTGGCGATGACGAGATCGCCTATGTCATTCGCAACCGGCGGCTGTTATCGCTCGGCGGCGATTACGGCCTTGAATCCATGCGCCAGACACTACGTATCGAAACGTCGGAGCCGGACGCAACCGCCTATCTCGGCGTGCCGCTCGTTTCCGGCGATCAGGTGCTTGGCGCGCTGGCCGTT
Source organism: Chloroflexota bacterium (assembly GCA_003242205.1). Taxonomy (GTDB): domain Bacteria; phylum Chloroflexota; class Anaerolineae; order Aggregatilineales; family Phototrophicaceae; genus ZC4RG36. The sequence goes on from QGUR01000064.1 coordinate 6,474, forward strand.
GTCAACTGGACGCGGCGGGGCGCGTTCGGCCTGAATGACCAGCGCATTCTGACGACGATTGCCGCGCAGTTCAGCGCTTCGGCGCAGAATGCCCGGCTGTTCGCTCGCATTCGCAGTTTTGCCGACGAGCTGAACCGCCGTGTCGAAGAACGCACGCTCGAATTGCAGCAGGAACGCGACCAGTTCAACGTCCTTTACCGTATTACCTCGGAGCTGGCGAGCACGCTCGACATGGATCGTGTGTTGTCGAGCGCGCTGGAGATGGTGGTGCAGGCGGTTCGCGCCGACAACGGCCTGATCATGCTGGTCGATCCGGAGACGCGATCCTTGTTCACGCGCGCTGCTTACCGGCCGCTTGACGGCGACGATGAGCAGGCGCGCTCTGTGGAGCGGTTGGGCGCGTGGCTGATTGAGGGGCGACGGGACGCCATCGTCGACGCCCGGCAGATGGCGGAGTATCAGAACACGGCAGCCGGGACGGACGGCTGGCGCAGCGCGCTCGGAGTCCTGCTCAGAACCGGCGAGGAGACGCAGGGTGTGCTGATCTTCCTGAGCCGGGAGCCGGAGACGTTTGCCGAGCCGCACCTGCGGCTGGCGTCCACGGCAGCCAGTCAGGTCGCGGTGGCGATCAATAACGCCGAGCTTTACAACCTGATCCGCGATCAGGCCGAACGGCTGGGCGCAATGCTGCGCGCCGAACAGGACGAAGCCCAGAAAAGCGCCGCGATCCTCGAAAGTATCGCCGATGGCGTCGTGCTGGCCGACGCGCGCGGCCATGTCATTCTCTACAACCGGGCTGCCGAGCGCATTCTCTCCGTCCCGCGTGACGCCGCGCTGGGCCAACCGTTCGTCCGGCTGGCGCGGCTGTTCAGCGGTCCGGAAAGCCGGCGTTTGGTGGAACTGGCGGGGCCGGAGATTGAACTGCAAGACGAAACGCTTGAGCGGCTGGAGCTGGACGGCAGGATCATCAACGTGCATATGTCGCCGGTTTCTAGCGGCGGCCAGTTGTTGGGAACGGTGTCGGTTTTCCGCGATGTCACGCGCGATGTCGAGGTGGACCGCATGAAGAGCGAGTTCATCGCCAACGTGTCGCACGAGCTGCGAACGCCGATGACCAGCATCAAGGGCTACGTCGACCTGCTGCTGTCGGGCGCGATTGGGCCGGTTCAGGATCAGCAGCGCGAATTTCTGAACACCATCAAGAGCAATGCCGAGCGTCTGGCATCGCTGGTCAATGACCTGCTGAATATCTCCCGGCTGGACACGGGCGACGAGCAGTTGCGGCTGTCCGAAGTGCGGGTTGATGCGCTGATCGAGGACGCGCTGGCGACGGTGCGCGCGGACGAACGTTTCGACGTCAAGGACATCACCGTCAGCGTCAGCGTCGAGCCGGACCTGCCGCCGCTTCAGGCCGATTATGACCGCCTGTTGCAGGTTTTGGTCAATGTTGTAGGCAACGCCTTCAACTACACCTACAGCGGCGGCTCGATCACCATCGAGGCCCGGCTGTCCGATGAGCGATCGCGCGCGCTGATCTCGGTGCGCGACACCGGCATCGGCATTCCGCCGGAATTTCAACCGCGTGTCTGGGATCGCTTCGAACGTTATGAGGAACACGCGCTGGTGATGGACGTGCCGGGGACCGGTCTGGGCCTGCCGATCGCCCGGCGGTTGGTCGAGCTGCATCACGGGGATATCTGGTTCGAATCGCAGGTGAACGAAGGTACGACCTTCTATGTGTCGCTGCCGTTGACACCGGCTCTGGCTGGCACGGAGGTCAGCGCTGGTGGCGACGGGGAATCCAGCGCGACGAGGTCATAGCGAAATGGTAGAGACCGATGGCGCACATACTGGTAGCGGAAGACGAACGTGACATTCGTGAATTGATTAACTTTACCCTGATGTTGGGCGGCCATACGGTTACGACCGTTGCCAATGGCGAGGATGCAATCGCCATGGCCGGGGAAGTGAAACCCGATCTGATCCTGATGGACGTGCGGATGCCCCGGCTGACAGGATACGAAGCCTGCCGCCGGATGAAATCCATGGACGCCCTCAAGCACATTCCGGTCGTGTTTCTGACGGCCAAGGGGCAGGATGAGGAGATTCAGGCGGCTATGAACGCGGGGGGGATTGCCCATATTTTGAAGCCGTTTTCGCCCGACGATCTGAATCGTCGTGTTGCGGACATCCTCAGGCAGGTTGAGGTGCGGGCGTGAGCGCGTTTACGCTTGGCGGCGAGCTGGTCCATTACGAAGTGCTTGGCCGGGGGCGTCAGGTCATCTTCGTACATGGCTGGATTGGCTCGTGGCGTTACTGGATTCCGACACTCCAGTATTTGCAAGCCAAATATCGCGTTTACGCGCTCGATCTGTTCGGCTTTGGCGATTCGGGCAAAAACCCAGACCGCTATTCACTGGAACATCAGGTGGAGTTGCTGGCAGACTTCCAGCGCGAACTGGGCGTACCCAAGGCGGCGTTTGTCGGGCACGGGCTGGGCGCGCTGGTCGTCCTCGAATATACCCGGCGCTATCCGCAAAACGTCGCGCGCGTCATGCTGGTTTCGCTGCCGCTGTTCGATACCGGCGATCTCGACCGGCGTGTCCCGGTCAGGCCGCAGGCGGCGATGGGGCGTGCGCTGGCGGCAGGTTCGCCGTTGACAGCACCGACCGTGCCGAGCGCCAGCAGCGCGGCCCTGCGTGAGGCGCTGCTGGAAGCGGCGCGCGCCAGAACGGATCCTACGGCGGCGACTCTGGCGCGTCCTCCAGCCCCAATCGAACCTGCGCCCGCCGAACAACGCCCGCAAAACCCGCTGCAAGCGCTCATCACCGACGCCGAATCGATGCTTGCCAAAGCCTTTAAGCGCTCCGAGCCGGAGTACGACAAGCTGAATATCGACGTGCTCAAGACGGATGGCCGGGCCATTCGCGAGAGCGTCGCAACCTATGATGCCGGGCGTGTGCTGGATACGCTGCGCCTGCTGACCATACCTGCGGTGGTGCTGCACGGGCTTGACGACCCGATCATTCAGCCGCCGTCCGATGCCGTCTGGAATTACATCACGGCGGATAAAGAGAATTTGCTGCCGGTGCAACTCCCGAATGTCCGCCACTTCCCAATGCTCGAATACGACCTCTACGCCAGTCTGCTGAACGACTTTCTCGACGCGCCGGACGTCAGCCGCCTGGAAATCAAGGAGCGCTGGCGCAGGCGCACCCGCTGATCCTCGGCGTTCGCGCCGGTCGCGCTATACTTGGCGCTTTGCTTTGAACCTGTTTCTATGATGGAGCGGAGGCTGTGACCAGGCAGGCCCTGATCTTCGCCAACGGCGAAATCGACGATGGCCCGACGGTTGACCGCGCGCTGGCAATGGGCGAGAACGCATTGCATATCGCTGCCGACGGCGGGCTGCGGGTGGCGCGCCATTACGGTGTTTCTCTCGATCTGATCATCGGGGATATGGACTCGGTCACCGAAAGCGACCTCAGACTGCTTGCCACCGCCGGTGTGCGGATCGAGCGCTTCCCGCCGGAGAAAAACGAAACCGATCTGGAACTGGCGCTGCTGTGGGCAGCGGAGCAGGGCGTGCAGTGGATACGGATTATCGGCGGGCTAGGCGGGCGGCTGGATCAAACGCTGAGCAACATTTATCTGTTGGCTTTGCCGGCGCTGCGCGACCGCGATGTCGCGCTGGTGGCCAACCGGCACGAGACCCGCTTGCTATTGCCGGGCGAAACGTCGATCCATGGCGCGGAGGGTGACACCGTCTCGCTGATTCCGGTCAGCGGTGTGGCGCGCCGGATTCGCACGACGGGCCTGTACTACCCGCTCAACGATGAAGATCTGCTCTTTGGCCCGGCGCGCGGCGTCAGCAATGTGATGACGGCGGACAAAGCGACCGTTACCTTTACCGAGGGCGTCCTGCTGCTGGTTCACACGCTGGGAAAGGCGTGATCGCTTTGTGGCTGCCCGGCTATTCCTTATCCGGGCGGATGAGCAGCACCGGAACGTCGGTGCACTGCATGATTTCGTTGGCGACCGAGCCGAAAAGCAGACGCGCCAGCCCGGAACGCCCGTGTGTGCTCATGACGATCAGGTCAATTTGCTCGCTGCGAACGTAATCGCAGATCAGGCGGGCGACGCCATGCCCCTCGATCATGTGCGTGCGGACGTTGACCTGCTCGCCGCGCAATTCCGAACGCAGGCCGACGAGATATTGCTTCATCTGCTCGCGCATCTGCTGGATCTGCTGATCCTGACCTGCCAGCGCCAGTTCGGGTGTGTATTCGCTGGCCGGTGGGCGCAGAACGTGCAGCAGGATCAGTTCGGAGTTGTAATTGCGGGCGATGTCGACGGCATGCGGTACGGCGCGTTGCGCCCATCCCGAGCCATCGAGAGGCACGAGGATTTTTCTGTAGCGCTGGTAGGCTGTCACGGTCGTCCTCCCTGAATATATTCAATTGTATCATGTTGCGCGGCAAACCTCCGGTTGACTTTCTGCCGGCCACCTCTATAATCGCTCCGCAATTCTGCGTAAATCTACAAAAATCGATGAAAATGACACATTCACAGCCAGAACATCTGCCGGTAAGTCGGAATCTCAAAATCGGTCTGTTCCATCTCGGCTCCGGTATGGCGGACGTACTGGCGACCGGTGTCTGGAACCGCATCATGATCGCTGACCTCGGTTTCAGCGCGACGCCGATCGGCCTTCTCGTCAGCCTGCGCTATTTTCTCTCTCCTCTGGGCATCTGGGCGGGCCGTATTTCCGACCGCCGCGCCGTTGCCGGTTATCGTCGCCTTTTCTGGATCTGGCTGGGACGCGCGATGATGGTTGCCAGCCTGTTTGGGCTGGGCCTCAGCACGGCGCATGTGGCGCGAGGCGGCGAGGTTACGCTGGCCGTATGGCTGGCGCTGGCGCTTTCGCTGCTGTTGTTCAGTCTCGGCAACGCCATCTCCGGCAGCACGTTTCTGGCGCTGATTTATGACCTCGCCCCGGAACACCAGCGCGGGCGAGCCGTCGGTTTGGTGTGGACGTTCCTGCTGGTCGGTTTTTCGGTCGGCGGCGTGCTGTTCGGCGTCATGCTGCCGTCCGGCGGCGACTTCGCCCGGCTGGAGGACGCGGTCATCGGCGAGCGCGTGATCGACCTGTTCGGCACGGGCTTCCTTAATTTCTCGCCGCAAACGCTGCAAAATCTCTTTATCTATTCGGCCATCATCATGGCCGTGCTGTGGTTTGTCTCGCTTGCCGGCGAAGAGCGGCGTGCGCGTACGGCTGTGGCAGCCGAACCTGCGCCCGAATCCAGTTCGCTGAGGCACGATCTGGGTCTGGCATGGAATAACCGGCAGACCCGGCTTTTTTTCTGGTTCCTCAGCCTGTCGATGATCTGTTCGTTCGCGCAGGACTTGATACTGGAGCCGTTTGCCGGCGATGTTTTCAACATGGACGCCCGCCACACGACGCGCTTCGCCGCCTACTGGGGTAGCATGTCGATCCTCGGCACGCTGGTGTTTCTGGCGCTTTCCCGGCGCATCCCCCGGCTGACGAACGCGGTGACCAGCATCATCGGCGTGGCGACGCTGCTGCTGACGTTCGTGGTTTTCTCGGTTTCCGCCCTCGGCCATGTGCGCGGGCTGGTGACGCCGGGCCTGATCCTGCTCGGCATCGGGCTGGGCATCTGGAATGTCGGCACGCTCGGTCTGATGATGGACATGAGTCCCTTCGGGCGCGCCGGCACGTTCCTCGGCTTCTGGACGCTCGTTTCCACGATGGCGCGTGGCTTTGGCGTTTCCTTCGGCGGCATCCTGCGCGATCTGGTGTTGCACCTGACCGGCAATCTGAACATCGCCTATGGCACGGTTTTTGTGCTTGAGGCTATTGGGCTGGTGGTGTGTCTGGCCATTCTGTCGCGCATCAACGTCAGCGCGTTCAAGTCGGAAACGACCGAAGCGGCAGCGGTTTTCGCCGGCGCGATGGACTGAGGCCCGTTCATCAGATCATTCTACAAACAGGACGGTGCGTTCCGGCGCAACTTCGGTTATGATGCAGCCTGCGTTGGCGCAGGATTATGACCGAGAAGTGCAGCGTCCTCCGATGAGTTCATCCACCTTCGCGCTTTCCAATCGACAGGTTATGCGCGCCGCTGTCGTCATGCTGTTTGGCTTTGCGACCAGCGGCGTGCTTGGGTTCGTCCGCACGGCAGTGCTTGGCGCTACCTTTGGGACCAGCACGGCGCTGGATTCGTTCTACGCTGCCCAGCGGCTTCCTGAGGCGCTTTACGTTCTGGTCGCGGGTGGGGCGCTCGGTTCATCGTTCATTCCCGTGTTTGCGCGTTTTCGCGCTCAGGACGAGGCGGCAGGCTGGCGACTGGCCAGCGCCGTCATGACGTGCACCACGCTGGTTGCGACGGTTCTGGCCGTGATCGTAGCTTTGCTTGCCCCGCAGCTTGTGCCGGCCATTCTTGCGCCCGGCCAGCCGCCGGACGTGCAGGCGTTGATCGCGTCGCTGGTTCAGGTCATGATGGCCACGGTTGCGATTTTCAGCATCAGCGGCCTGCTGATGGGTATCCTCAACGCCTACCAGTTGTTCACCCTGCCCGCGCTGGCGCTGAGCATGAACAACATCGGCCTGATTATCGGGGCGCTGGTCTTTGCGCGCGCGCTGCCGCCGATGTACGTGCCGGGTTTCGTGACGGATGCCGACATTTACGGGCTTGCGTTGGGGAGCGCCCATCACCGGCTGCCCCAGCTCATGCTCGGCACGCTATCGGCGAACGTCTACGGGCCTGCGCTTGGGGCGGTGCTCGGCGCGCTGCTGCACCTGCTGGTGCAATTGCCCGGCCTGCCCCGGATCGGCGCGCGCCTGCGGATTTTGCCCGACCCGCGCGTGCCGGGCGTGCGCGATGTGCTGCTGCTCATGGGACCGCGCGTGCTTGGGCTGGGCGTGGTACAGGTCAACTTCATCGTTAACGCCGCGCTGTCGTCGTCGATGATCGAAGGTAGTTACACGGCGCTAACAACGGCTTTCACGCTGATGTTTTTCGTGCTCGGCATCATCGCGCAGAGCGTCGGCGCAGCGGTCTTTCCGACGCTTTCGGCGCTCTCCGCTACTGCGGACTACGACGGGTTCAAGGAAAGGCTGACGGGGGCGCTGCGCGGCGTGCTCTTTCTCGCCATTCCGGCGACGGTTGGGCTGGTGGTGTTGGGCGAGCCGGTGATCACCGTGTTGTTTGAACATGGCGCATGGACGCGGGAAAGCACACAGGCGACTGCATGGGCGCTGGCTTTCTTCGCGGTCGGCGTGGTCGGCTTCGCCGCGCTGGAAATCCTGTCGCGCGCCTTCTATGCCCTGTCGGATACGCGCACGCCGGTCGGCGTTGGCGTCGTGGCGATGGTGGCGAATATCGCGCTCAGCCTGGTGTTTATCCGGTTTATCGGAGACCCGAACGACCTGAGCCGAGGGCCTTTTGCCGGGCTGGCGCTGGCAAACGCGGTTACGACGCTGGTCGAAGCGCTGGCGTTGTGGTGGCTGCTGCGCCGTCGTATCGGCAGCATGGGCGACCGGGCGCTTGCCGGGATTACCCTGCGCCTGCTGGCCGCTGCCGGCATCATGGGGCTGGTTGTCTGGCTGCTGTTGGGCGTGCTTGAACCCTCCGGCCCGCTGCTGGTGGTCGCAGGCGGCACGGCTGCCGGGGCCGTCGTGTTCTTCGGGCTGGCCACGCTGTTCGGCATCGAGGAAGCGCGCTCGATTCCACGTCTGCTGGCGGCGCGTATCAGAGCTTAAATATCCCAAACTGGCTCATGTGAACGCTTTTATCCCAAGTTTTTCCCAAATTTGGGATATTTTGTGATTCTCTCATTTGACATTGGGAAAATTTTGGGTGGAGCGAACCGGGTGTTATCGTTCGCGGCCCTCGCGCTCCAGCACGATCAGCCAGCCTTCAATTTCCGCCGTTTTTCTGCTTCACCTCAATGCAGGCGGGAGAGCGCGCCGGCCTGTTTGCCAGCCCGCCTCTCTCGCCGCAGCTAATTCATCGGCTCCAGTCGCCCGTCGTCCGTGAGGCGGCTGACGCGCAGTTCAGCTTGGTCCAGCAGGGTCTGGCAGTGTTCGGATAACCGGCGTCCCCGTTCAAACAGCGCGACCGATTCTTCCAGCGAAAGCTCGCCTGATTCCAGTTTCAGAACAATGGCTTCCAGTTCGGCGTAGGCATCTTCAAAAGAGAGTTCGTTTATATCGCTCATGGCTGTCCTTGTCTTCGACGCGGGCTTTCAACTCGCCATCATGTAGTTGGATTGTGAGGCCGACGCCGGGGCTGGCGTCGCTTACCGACGCGACCTGTCTACCGTCGTCGCTCCGGTAGACAATGGCATAACCGCGTTTGAGGATGCCGCGTGGGTTGGCGGCGTGCAATGCCAGCGTTCGCGCCGAAAGCCGTTCGCCCCACAGCGCCAGACGGTTGCGCTCGGCTGCCAGCGCTCGGCTGTTCAGATCGTCGATCCGCTGGCGCAAGGTGCGCACGCGGGCTTCGGGCGATACATGGCGCAGCGAACGGCGCATCGTGTCCAGCGCGTCGCCATGTGAAACCAGCCGCGAGGCCATCAGCTGCTGAAGGTCCGTATCGAGCGTGCGTATGGAATGGCGCAGGTCGTCGATGTTCGGCGTCGCCAGTTCAGCCGCCACCGATGGCGTGGGAGCGCGTAGGTCGGCCACGAAATCCGCGATTGTGAAGTCCGTTTCGTGGCCCACGCCCGAAATGACCGGCGCGCGGCTTTCGCAGATCATGCGTGCCACTCGTTCGTCGTTGAAAGCCCACAGGTCTTCCAGACTGCCGCCGCCGCGCACCAGCAGGACGACATCGACTTCGGCATGGCGGTTCATGCGTTCGATGGCTCTGCAAATGTCTGCCGGGGCCTCGTCGCCTTGCACCAGACAGGGGCTAAGCACGACCTTTGCCAGCGGAAAACGCCGTCTTAGCACGTTCTGTACATCCCGAAAGGCGGCGGCGTCTGCTGAGGTAATGACGCCAATAACGCGGGGAAATTTGGGAATGGGGCGCTTGCGTTCGGCGTCGAACAGACCTTCGGCTTCGAGCTTGGCTTTCAGCCGCTCGAACTCAGCGTACAGGTCGCCGATGCCGGTCGGGCGAATCAGATCGGCGTAAAGCTGGTAGACGCCCTGCACCTCGTAGACGTTGACCGCGCCATGCACCAGCACAGCGTCGCCATTGGCGGGCGTGAACGTCTGGCGTTCCGCGTTCGACCGCCACATGACGCACTTGATCTGCGCGCTGCTATCCTTGAGCGTGAAGTACCAGTGACCGGACGCGGCGCGCGTCATGTTGGAAATTTCGCCGCTGACCCATACATCCTGCAGGTTGTCGTCCAGCGCGAACAGGTCGCGGATATAGGCCGTCAGTTCGGCGACGGAATACGAAGCCAGCATGCCTTGTCCTTTGATGTCTGCGGCGGACATTATACAATTGTGATCTGCTTTTTCCGAAACGGCATGAACCACCGAGGTAGTCGCCAATGGCATATCTGAATGCGGAAGAACGCGAGCGGCTGAGACAGAATCTATTGAACATGTCTTACAACGAGGCCAAAGCTCGTCTGAAGGGGATGGACAAACACGGACGTCTGGCCTACTGGCGTAATACCCAGTACGTCGGTGAATGGCACACCCGTTTTGACCTGCCCACGTTGGGCGCTAGCGTGACGCTGGTCGAAAGCATCGACGAAAGTCCGGCGAACGAGCGAGGCATACGGCGACGTGACTACGTCATGGTCGATGTGCGTGTCGAGCCGCTGGAGGGCAACCAGTCCTAGAGGGGAATTTTTATGCTGCGGACGTTACCACGGACGCGCGACTACGGGCTTGCTGCCCGGCTGGCGGCGGTACTGGCGTTCACTTGTGTGACAGCGGTCGCCGCGCGGCTGGCGCTGCCTTTCGAGCCGGTTCCGTTCACGCTCCAGCCGCTGGCGGTTTTGCTGGCCGGGCTGACACTCGGCGCGCGCGACGGGGCGCTGAGCCAGTTGCTTTACGTGGCGCTGATCGCTTCCGGCCTGCCGGTTGATTCGCGCGGTCTGGGCACGGCGGCGCTGTTTGGCCCGACGGGCGGCTATCTGATCGGCTTCATCGCGGCGGCATGGGTAGCAGGCTATCTGGCCGAAAGCGGGGCGCGGCGGTTGTGGCGGCGCTGGTTGGCAGGTGTTGCCGGCATCGCGGCCATCTATCTGGTCGGCGTTCCGTATCTCAGGCTGGTCACCGGGCTGGAGTGGCAGGCGGCGTGGGCTTCGGGCGCGGCCCTGTTCCTGGTTCCCGATCTGATGAAGGCATTGATTGCCGCTGCGCTGGCAGAGAGCGGTCGCGCGCTGCTGTTGCGATATCTCAACTGAACAGTAGTCCGGAGCCAGAGAGCAAAAGCGCGCGGAGTTACGCCTGCTGCGCGCTTTTTGTTTGCCGCATTTCCGGCACGTTAGAACCCGATCGGCTGCTCGCCTGCGGCATAGCGCTGGATGTCTGCCGCGCTGAGGTGAACGACGCCTACACCGTAGCGCTCGGCCATGAAATCGGCCACCGTTTTTCGATGGCAGGCGCGATAATCGGCGCAGGCGCACAGGATGATGACCGGCTGGCGCTGGAGCAGGGCGTCAAGCTGCGCCGCGTCGGACTCCATATCCGCAATGACGATGCCATCCCCATAACCGCCTTTGAAGTTCCTGTTTCCCAGCGCGCCGATATGAACGTAGC
>QGUR01000378.1 GCA_003242205.1 Chloroflexota bacterium
AATAGTGTTGTGTTTTTTTAAAGAGTAGACCGGCATACGAGATCCCCTTAAGTCTCTGGGCGCGGACATTGGTAATAGGGACAGCCGGGACCCCTCGTGCGTCTTGCCGCCGGCCTAGGCCGGGCCAATCTCAGTACCGCGCAGGCCGATCTCGATCTGCACGCCCGCGACCAGTCGCACCACCATCCGCGTAGGGGCGACGTCGTCGTCTGGCCGGAGAGCGCGCAGGCGGTTGCCGATATTCTTCGTATAGCGAACGAACACCGGATTCCGGTGACGGCGTGGGGCGTCGGCACGTCGCTGGAAGGCAATTCCATTCCTCTATATGGCGGCATCCTCCTGTCGTTCGAGCGCATGAACCGGATTATTGAGGTTCACGCCGACGACTTTCAGGTGACAGTGCAGCCCGGTATTGGCCACAAGGACCTGAACGCCGAGCTTGCCCGCTATGGCCTGTTTTTCCCGCCCGACCCCGGCGCGAACGCTACCGTCGGCGGCATGCTCGCCAACAACGCATCGGGCATTCGCACCGTCAAGTACGGCGCAAGCAAGGACAACGTGCTCAGGATGCAGGTGGCGCTGGCGGATGGACGGCTTATTACCGTCGGTTCTCGCTCTGTCAAGCAGTCGTCGGGCTACGACCTGCTGCATCTGTTCGTGGGCAGCGAAGGCACGCTCGGCATTATCACCGAGGCGACGCTGAAGCTCGTGCCGGTTCCCACCTACATGAGCGCGGTGCTGGCGGCGTTCCCGACTGTGGAGGCGGCGGTTGAAGCGGTCGTCGCCGTGCGTGGTAGCGGCCTCGACCCGGCGGCGCTGGAACTGATCGACGCGGCCCATGCGGTGATGCTGAATCAGGCTGAAGGCGTCAATCTGGAGCCGTATCCGACCCTGTTCATGGAGTTTCACGCGCCGCATGAGGCGACGCTCTCCTATGGTCTGGAGATGGTGCAGGAAATTTGTGACGAACTGGGCGCGGTCAGCTTCCGCGCCACGACCGATACCGCCGAACGCAAGAAACTATGGCACGCGCGCCACAACTCCTACGAGATCATGGTGCGCTCGCACCCCAACAAGCAGTTTTTCATCATGGACGTCGCCGTGCCCATCAGCGCCTATCCTGAGCTGATCGCTTACATCGAGCAGATCAAGGCCGAGCGCAACATCACGGCCTATATGGTCGGTCATGCCGGCGATGGCAACATTCACGTCGAGTTCCCCTATGCCGATGAGGCGGAGTTCGAACGCGCACAACAGGCAGACCACGATATTGTGATGCGGGCGCTGGAACTGGGCGGGACGGCCACCGGAGAGCATGGCGTCGGGATCGGCAAGGCGCGTTACATGCGGCGCGAACACGGTGAAGCGCTGGAGGTGATGCGCAGCATCAAACAGTTGCTCGACCCCAACAACATCCTCAATCCCGGAAAAATCTTCCCCGCGGTTGAAGCTGTTACCGGCTAAAAACATAGGTGCACAGGAGGCCGCTACACTTGCCCTAGAAGCGGCCTCCTGTGCGTCCGGTTCTTTAACTAGTTGGCCTGATTACCGTTCGCAGCCTGCTCGCTGCGGGCGCTTTCGATCACGCGGATGGTTGCGCTCAGTTCCTTACGCCGGGCTTCGACCAGCGCGTTAACCAGCCGCGTCTGCGTGGCAAGCGCGTCCGTCAGGTTGTCGATTTTGCGATGTAGGTCGGCGATTTCGACTTCGTTCTTCAGGTTGACCTTATAATCGTTCTGCGCCACCGCCCGGTCTTTCGACGCCTGCCGGTTCTGCGCCATCAGGATGACGGGCGCTTGCAGGGCTGCCAGCGTGCTAAGCGTGAGGTTCAGCAAAATAAACGGGAAGGGATCAAAAGCCCGGTCTGCCAGCGTGGCGTTCGCTGCGATCCAGATCACCATCGCCAGCGAAAACCCGATGATGAATTTCCAGCTTCCCGCGTAGGACGCCAGCTTGTCGGCAAGGCGATCTCCAAACGATGCCTGTTCGTCAATATCTTCGTAAACGTCATCGGTGACGATATAAGGGCGAAGGTCGCGGATAAGCTCGTGCGCCTCCGGGTCGAGCAGGTTGTCCAGCTCCTCGATCTCCGCGATCAGGTCCTGGATTTCGGCGTCTTCGTCTACCGGAGCTGCGGCAAGTCGATTGAGCAGCAGGTCATTGTACATGTTCCCCTCCTTCAAAGGCGGTTGGCGGGCAGGCGCAATGCATACGCAGCCTCACCACGTCACATGGACGCAACAGCTATGCAGTTTGAGGAACAGAAGTCTTGGTTACCGAGGGTTTGTCCCGTTTAGCGCGGGACCGGCGGTAGAGCGCCGCCGCTCACCCTCGATGCTGCTCAGGGGACGTTACGACAGGCGCGTGCTACCGCCGCCAGGTAACGGCGGCAACTGTTCGTGCGTGGAACTACTACTGTCGTACATTCGTTCCTTCACTTGAACGCAGAGATCGATGATCCGCGGCGTATGCCGCAGACAAGCTCAATTTACATCGCTTTTAGGTGGCTGTAAACCCCTTCAAACAGGGGAGATAAGTGCTATTCCGAGGGTTCAAGCTGGAGGAGAATAACGCCAGCGTCGTCTGCAATCGCCAGCACGTCGCCGTATCCGGCAAGCGTCACGTCGTCATCGTCGATGTCAAGATCGACGGCGGTCGTTGTGATGTTCGCTGCCGGGTCGGTTATGTCGAGGACGAGAACTTGTTCCGCTTCCTCCAGCAGCAGGGCCAGATAAGTGCGCTCATCCTGTGCAAGAAAGACGATCTCGCTTGCGGGGCCATCCTCAATGGTGAGCGTCTCAAGGATGGTCAGTGTTTCCAGATCGACCAGCGTGAGATCGCCATTTTCGAGCGCAATCGCCGCGATGCCCGCGTCTGTGTCCAACGCCAGCGCAGTCGCTTCCGCCGGAAGGTCGAGCGCTGTTTCGCTTACCTGATCCTGTATCGTCGTGCTTAACGGCTTTTGTACAAGCTGCGCCCGATCCTCGTGAATCATCAGGGCGTTGTTGCGCGTCAGCGCGGCTGCCACCAGCGGCGCATCCCCCGTGGGAATCAGGGCCGAGCTTTGAATACGATCCGCGCTCATTATGCGCGCCATCATGTAGCCGTCGTCGCCTGCGATTAACGCCCAACCTGTGTCTGGAGACACCTCAATTTCTGAAGTTCCGGCGGGAATTAGAAGGGAGTTGAGCAGGCCATAGCCTTCAGGGCGATAGCGATCTGGCCCGGCGACGATCAATTCGTCGGCCTCGTCATCCAGTTCAAGCGCGAACAGGAGCAGGTCCCCCGCGCCGGCAAGCGCCCGGATTTCTCCGCTGAGTGGGGCCGTGACTACGCTGAACGGATCGTCAGGATCGCTGACATCATAGACTTCAAGTTGGGAGTTGCCGGCGATGGCAAGCAATTGCCCGCCGGTGAAAAAGGCGAGAAATCTGGCATCCTGATAGGGGACGATGCTAGCCTGCCGGATCCCAGGGGGGGACTGCCGGGCGACGGTCATGTTTCCCGTCGCCCCTAGCAACGCCAGCAGTAGAACGAGCCAGCGCATTATCCGGGCCCACAACCCTGGACGATGAAGCGAGACTTAGTAGTCATCATCTTCGTCGAAGTCGTCGTAGTCCTCGTCTTCGTCGTCATAATCGTCGTAGTCATCTTCGTCGTCGTCGAAGAAGTCGTCTTCGTCATCGTAGTCGTCGAAATCGTCTTCTTCGTCTTCGTCGAAGTCGTCCAGGTCGTCGAGCTCATCCAGCAGGTCATCATCGACTTCGAGCGCGACGTCATCTTCATCAAGGATGAAATCGTCGTCTTCTTCCAGCAGATCGTCGTCGTCAGTGTAGTCGATCTGGTTGTTGAAGCGGTTATAGAACATTTCGTTTTTCACCTGGGTTTGGGTCCGGACAAGAT
>QGUR01000065.1 GCA_003242205.1 Chloroflexota bacterium
TCATTCAGAACGCGCTCGGGCAGACGCGCATGGAAGTCGGCGGCGGAACCCTGAGCGGTGTGCCGTGGTATGCGGCGATGAGCGAGAAAACGCGGGAAGAACTGCGCCAGCAGGGCCGCCGCGTGTTGGAACAACTGCGCGCTTATCTGGCCGCTGGCGCGCCGGACGCGCAACTGGCCGATGCCATCCGGCTCGGCAAGGATTATGCCGCCTTGCTCCAGAACGATGGTCTCACGCTGCCGCAGGCCGTGCGCGGTTTCTTCTATTTCAGCGACTTCGTCATCAACGCCATCCTCACGTGGTCGGAAATCGCCACGCCGCGCACGACGACCGAATGGAGCGCGCTGCTGCGTCACGTCAACACGTTCATCAACTCCATGCTGTTGTCGATCATCGAATATTACGAGGAAGAGTGAGCGCCTGTGCCTGATCCGGTCTGGGTGGCGCTGAGTCTGGCCGAACATGTCGGCGGCAGGCGGTTGCGCGCCCTATTAGAGCATTTCGACGGCGATGTGCAGGCGATTCTGGCGGCGGAGACGAGCGCTCTGGCCCGCGTGCCAGGTATCGGCCGGAAAACGGCCGCGAACATTCAGAAGCTGCGCCCGGAACAACTGGAAGCATCGCTGCGTCGCTGGCAGGCGCTGGGCGTGCGCGCGCTTTCGTGGGATGACCCGGCCTATCCGGAAATGCTGCGCCGTCTCGAAGACGCGCCGCCGACGCTCTTCGTCATGGGCAATCACACGCCCGATGCGTCCCCGGCGCTGGCGATTGTCGGCACGCGCCGCCCATCGCCGGCTGCCGAAGCGGCCGCCCGGCAGCTTGCGGCTCTGCTGGCCGGTCGTGGCTATACCATCGTCAGCGGTCTGGCGCTCGGCATCGACCGCGCCGCGCACATTGGCGCGCTGTCGGAACCTGCCGGCAGGACAATTGCCGTGCTGGGCTCCGGTGTGCTGAACGTTTATCCGCCGCAGCACCTCGCGCTGGCGCGGGCCGTCGCCGGCCGGGGCGCGCTGGTCTGCGAAGTCCACCCGGAGGCCACGCCCAATCGCGCCAGTCTGGTGGCGCGCAACCGTCTCATCAGCGGCCTGAGCGATGGCGTGATCGTGATCGAAACCGAGGTTGGCGGCGGCGCCATGTATGCCGCGCGCTTTGCCAGAGAGCAGGGCCGGGCGGTCTACGCGCTCGATAACGATGCCAGCGGCAACCGCGCGCTGCTCGATGCAGGCGCAACGCCGATTTCGCCCGATCTTGCCTCGCTGCCGCTTGGCTAGGCATTTGCTGTCATTTGATTGGGATTGCCGGCCGGGGATAGGCCCGGAAATATGAGGAATGACACCCCGGCGCTATGCCGGGCGCGTATGACCCGGCTTGCAGGCGTAGGCTATACTAGGCCGGTATGTTCGCCAGATTGACAAGGATAGACACGCGTGGAGCGGAATCAATTGCAGTTTCCACAAGATTTCATCTGGGGCACGGCGACCGCCTCATATCAGATCGAGGGCGCAGTCAGCGAAGACGGGCGCGGCCCTAGCATCTGGGATACGTTTTCGCAGACGCCGGGCAAGGTGAAGAACGGCGATACCGGCGCGGTCGCGGCGGATCATTACCACCGCTGGCGCGACGACATCCAGTTGATGAAGCGGCTGAATGCTTCCGCCTACCGGTTCTCCATCGCCTGGCCGCGTATTTTCCCCACGGGCCGGGGCCAGGTGAACCAGCCCGGCCTCGACTTTTACAGCCGGTTGGTGGACGGTCTGCTGGAAGCAGGGATCACGCCGTTTGTCACGCTGTATCACTGGGATTTGCCGCAGGCGCTGGAGGATGAAGGCGGCTGGCTGCGGCGCGGTATCGTCGATGACTATGTCGCCTATGTCGATACGGTCAGCCGCGCGCTTGGCGACCGGGTGAAATACTGGATTACTTTCAACGAGCCGTGGGTGTTTACGTGGCTTGGTTATGTCTTTGGCATCCACGCGCCGGGGCATGCCACCGGCCTGCCGACGCGGGCGCTGCAGGCGACGCATCACTGCTATGTCGCGCATGGGCGGGCCGTCCCGGTCATTCGCGCCAACGCGCCGGGGGCCGAGGTTGGCATCACGCTCAACCTGAGTCACATCGACCCGGCCAGCAACCGGCCCGAAGACATCGCGGCGGCGCGTCGCTACGACGGCCATCTCAACCGCTGGTATCTCGATCCGCTGTTCCGCGGCGCGTATCCCGAGGATATGGTCGAGCACTACCGGGAATTTTTGCCTGAAATCGAGCCGGGCGATATGGAAACCATCGCCGCAGCGATTGACTTTCTGGGCGTGAACTACTACTCGCGCACGGTCGTCGCCGACGAGCCAGACCAGTTCGGCCTGAAGCTCAAAACCGTGCCGCAGGAAGGCGAGCACACGGCGATGGGCTGGGAAGTCTATCCTGAGGGTTTGTACCGGCTGCTGGTGCGTCTGGGACGCGAGTATCCGGTCAGGGCGCTTTACGTGACCGAAAACGGCGCGGCCTATGATGACGTAGTAACGCCAGAGGGGCACGTCCACGATGAGCAGCGCGTCAGCTACCTGCATCGCCATTTCGCAGCGGCGTCGCGGGCGATTGCGGACGGCGCGCCGCTGAAGGGCTACTTTGTCTGGAGCCTGATGGATAACTTCGAGTGGGCCGAAGGCTATGACAAGCGGTTCGGCATCATCTACATCGACTACCAGACGCAGGAACGCATCATCAAGGACAGCGGCTACTACTTCGCGCAGATCGCCGCTGGCGTTCCGTCTCCGGGCGATTAAGCCGCATTCGGGTCGCCGGGGGCATCGCTTGGCGCTTCCGGCGGCTCGGTGTGAATGGTAGCCCGTTTGACTTCGTCAATTTCCGTACGCAGCAGCAGTTCCGCGGCTTCAGCCCGGTCATGGGCCGCTTCGAGGCTGGTGTCGGCGGGCAGTGTCAGATGCATCGACACCGCGAAGCCATCCTCGTAGGGCGTCACCAGCATATCGTGCCAGTCGTCGTCAGGATACACGCGCCGCAGCAGCGCCTCGGCGCGCGCCCGGACGCGCTCGCTTTCCGTCTCCTGTGCCGCCGGCTCGACTACGCTTTCCGTCTGTTCCGGCTCGATGTGCGTCACCACCGCTCCAATACCCGGTATGCTGGTGCGTATCTCATGCTCAAGCCTGCTGACCTGTTCGTGCGCGTCGCCTAACGTCTGGTTGGGCGGCACTTCGACATGCATCTCTAGCGTTTTTCCGTCAGGCGTGTCGATCACGCGAACCTCGTGTGTCGACAGGCCGAGGGCGTCGGCACGGGCGCGGGCCGCCAGCGCATAGTCCGTCTCTCCCGGCGCTACGGGGACAAAACGCACAACCACATCATCGACGCCGCCGTAGTGTTCTCTCACGCGCTTTCGGATGCTGTCGGCAATGGCCGCGCTGCGTTCGGCGGTCGATTCGCGCGCTACGCGCACGTCGATGTCCACGTGCGCGGCGTCTGGTGTGCCCCGGCTGCGGACGCGGTTGACCTCGATCACGCCCGGCACTTCGCGGACCAGCGCGGCCAGCTCTCCGGCTTTGAACGGCGCTGTATCGACCAGCACGCTGCCCGTGCGCCGGATAACCTGCCAGCCCGCGCGGGCAATCAACCCGACGATGACCAGCGCGGCCAGCGGGTCAATCCACGCCCAGCCGAACAGCGCGATCAGCAGGGTTGTGCCCAGCACCGACAGCGTCACAAAGACGTCTGCGCCGGTATTGGCCGCGTCGGCCAGCAGCAGTTCCGATTGCAGCCGCCGGCCCTCGCGGCGCTCGTAGCGGCTGACGAACAGGTTGACCAGCAGCGTGACGACCAGCACGCCGAGCGTCCAGGGCGAAATATCGGGTGTGCTGCCTTCCCGCAGCCGCTCGACCGCCCCGGTCACAATTTCCCATGCCGTGAGCAGGAGCAATGCGCCGATGAACAGCGCGGCTATGGTTTCAAATCGCCGGTGGCCATAGGGATGTTCTTCATCCGGCGGCTTGTCGGCGATGTGAACCGCCACCAGCCCGACGACGTTCGACGCGCTGTCGATCAGCGAATGAACGCCATCGGCGCTGATGGCCAGCACGCCACTGATGGAGCCTACGATGATTTTGCCGATGGCGACCGTCAGGTTGAGAACCAGAGTGATGATCAGAACGCGGCGAACTTCTTTTCGCGCCGGCGCAGAGGTCATGTGTCTGACTACCTTCAATACCTGTCTCTTGAATCGTAAGGCGCGGCGAGCGGTTTTGGCAATCCTGTGAGGAAAAGTTTGGCCTGTGAAGCAGCGGCTTTAGGTCGGCCAAAGCCGGGATTTGCAGGTGGCTTATTCGCCGGGCGGGGACAGCGTTGTCGTGCGCCGGGTCTTTTGCTTTAATCCGTCTGGTTGTGAGCAGCGTGCCGGGAAAGAGACATGGATGATCGTCAGGTTGTGTTGATTACGGGGGCGTCGTCGGGCATTGGCCGGGCGATTGCCGATCTGTTGTCCCGTCAGGGCTATCGCGTTTTTGGCACGAGCCGCCGCCCCGCGCCGGATGCCCGGTTCGATTTTGAAATGCTGGAGCTCGACGTGACGAGCGACGAGTCGGCCTCGCGCTGCGTGAACGCCGTGCTGGAGCGCGCGGGTCGCCTCGATGTTCTCATCAACAATGCCGGCATGTCCGTCAGCGGCGCGATTGAAGAAATCGAGCTGGATACCGCGCGCGAGTTGTTTGAAACCAACTTCTTTGGCGCAGTCCGCATGGTCAAAGCGGCGCTGCCACATATGCGCGCTCAGGGGCGCGGCCATATCATCAATATTAGTTCGGCCCTTGGCCAAATGGGCATGCCGTTTGAAGCGTATTACAGCGCCAGCAAACACGCGCTGGAGGCTTTCAGCGAGGCGCTGTGGCATGAAGTTCGCCCGTTCAACATTCGGGTTTCGGTCGTCGGGCCGGGATTTATGCGGTCGAATTTGCGGCAGGCGGCCCGTCGCGCCGCAATCCGGCTACCAGCCTATGACGCAGCGCGACGACAGATCGAAGCCGAGTTTGACCGGCGCGTCGAAAACGGGGCTGACCCGGCAATCGTGGCGCGCGCTGTCCTGCGCCTGCTGCGTTCGGACGCGCCGCCGTTCCGCACGCCGGTAGGTCTGGAGGCGGTCGTGGTCGCCGTAACCAGACCGGTAACGCCGCCGGGCCTGTTTGCCAAGGGCGTTCGCTGGGTGATGGGGCTGGATGACTGGCGGCGCGACGCGCTGCGGATCGCGCCGGCTGCGGGCGCGGGCCTGGCGCTGCTGGCGTTGTTCGCCCGCTGGCGTTCCCGTCAGGGCTGAAACTGACTGCGACTACGTCAGGTCGTCGCTATCCATGCGCCGCCGGGCGATGCGTTCGATTTGCATGATTACCCGTTCGTCGGGATCCGGGCAGGCGACCAGCGAATCGCGTTCCAGCCAGTCCCCCTCCGCAAGCTGGCGTTGCTTGGCGGCCAGCAGCGGCAGCACGGCGCTGAGCGCGTAGATGCAGAAGTGCTTGCCGGCGGGGATTTTCAGTTTGGCGCTTTCCGTCAGTTCAAAATAATCACCGACCGACAGGCCGCAGACAGAACGGCCTTCGATGGCGACAACGGTCACGCGCAGATCGTACAACTCAAAGTCGGGCATGGCGGTGTATCCGGCGAATAGATGGCTGTCAGGCGGCAGAGCATACTTCGCCGGCAGCGTTCGGGCAAAGGCGGGCGGGTTGCGCCGCCCTCCGCCAGATGCTTGACTCCCCAATAGCGCCACCCTAGACTCTCCGGCTATTAATCGCGACGACCCATACGAATAAGGATGCGCCGCCTTGAGAACCGTTATCCCCTTTAACGATCACTGGTTATACGCGCCCGCGCAGCTCGACGATCAGCAGCCTGACAGCGCTTTTGAACCCATTACCCTGCCGCACACCAATATTCTTCTTCCCCATCACAATTTTGATAACGCGGAATACCAGTTCATTTCGACCTATCGCAAGCGCTTCACGCTGCCAGAGCCGCGCCGGGGCCGGCGCGTTTTTCTCGACTTCGACGCCGCGATGATTGCGACAACGGTGTTTGTCAACGGCCAGCTTGCCGGTACACACGGCGGTGGTTACACGCCTTTCAGCTTTGACATCACCGATCTGCTGACCGATGGCGAAAATCTGATCACCGTGCGGCTCGATTCGACCGAGCGCCCGGATATTCCGCCCTATGGCTACGTCGTCGATTATCTGACCTTTGGCGGTATCTACCGCGATGTCTGGCTGCGGCTGGTCGAGCCGGTTTACATTCGCCACGTATTCGCGCGACCGCAGAACGTGCTGGAACCCGTGCAGGGGCTTGAAGTCGATGTGACGCTTGCCAACGCGAGCGAACAGGCGCAGCAGGCGCGGGTGCAGGTCGAACTCGAACAGAATGCTGGCCTGCAAACGGAAACGGTTAGCGTTCCGGCGGGCGGCGAAGCGAAGGTGACGCTGCGCTTTCCCGAACTGCCCCGTATGGCGCTGTGGACGCTGGAGGAACCGGCGCTGCACACGCTCTCGGTCCGGATCGTAAGCGATGGCTCCGACGCGCCTGTGGATGAAGTTTCCGTCCGCTATGGTTTCCGTGAAGCGCGATTCGATAAAGACGGCAATTTCTATCTGAACGGCAAACCCTTAAAGCTGTTCGGCCTCAACCGCCACCAGACATATCCCTACATCGGCGCGGCGGCTCCCGCGCGGCTTCAGCGCCGCGACGCCGACATCCTGAAATGGGAACTAGGCTGTAACATCGTGCGAACTTCGCATTACCCGCAATCGCCGTATTTTCTCGACCGCTGCGACGAGATCGGCCTGCTGGTTTTTGAGGAAATCCCCGGCTGGCAGCACATCGGCGATGAGGACTGGAAGGCGCTGAGCCTGCGCGATGTCGAGGCCATGATCTTGCGCGACCGCAACCACCCGTCGATCATCCTGTGGGGCGTGCGCATCAACGAATCCGGCGATGATACGGCCTTCTATACGGCGACGAACCGGCTGGCGCGGGAACTGGACCCGACGCGCCAGACCGGGGGCGTGCGCTACTTCCGCGGCAGCGAGTGGCTGGAAGATGTCTATACCTACAACGATTTTTCCAACACGATTATCGAGCCGGATCAGACGCCGCATCTGGTGACCGAATTCAGCGGGCATATGTATCCGACGAAGACGTGGGATCAGGAAGAACGCGCCTTCGAACACGCGCTGCGGCACGCGCGCATTCAGAACGCGGCGCAGGGCAACCCGCGTGTCAGCGGCGCGATTGGCTGGTGCGCGTTCGATTACAACACCCACCGCGAGTTTGGCTCCGGCGACCGTATCTGCTATCACGGCGTGATGGATATTTTCCGCCTGCCAAAATTCGCGGCCTATTTCTATGAAAGCCAGCTTTCGCCGGATATCCGGCCTGTCCTGCGCGCGGCGACTTACTGGACGATGGGCGACCGCAGCGGCGGCGGCAACGATCCACTGTGGGTCTTTGGCAACTGCGACGAGATCGAAGTCTACATCGGCTCGCAGCTACATGGCCGTTTCCAGCCCGATCGGGAAACCTTCCCGCATCTGCCGCACCCGCCGTTTCAGGTGACCGGCCTGCAAATGCACATGACATGGGGCAAGGAATTCAGCGATCTGCGTATTGTCGGTTATCGGAATGGGCAGGCGGTCAGCGAAGTGCTGCATGACTCGAGCGGGCTGCCGAGCGCGCTGGTGCTGACGCCGGCCGACACCGAACTGCGCGCCGATGGCGCGGACATGACCTGGCTGTGGTTCAAAATCGTGGATCGTTATGGCAACCGCCTGCCCTACGCGACTCAGGTGGTGAGTTTTGAACTGGAAGGGCCGGGCGAGTTGATCGGCGAGAATCCGTTTGCGCTCGTCGGCGGGCAGGCGGGGCTTCTGGTGAAGGCCGGACGCGAACCCGGCACGATCACGATCCGCGCGCGCACCCAGCGGCTCGAACCCGCCAGCGCGACGATTGAGGTGCGCTAGCAGATGCCGGAGGGCGGCGCGGGCGGTTATCGCCTCTGCCGCCCGGCTCAGGCCGGCTCACCGGATCGATCAATCACGGAAACCAACAGGGCATAGCGTCGCTATGCCCTGTCCCTGAATGAGCATGGGGGCCGGGGAGGGTTATCCCAGTATCTCTCGCACGATCTCGGCGATTTTTCTTCCCAGCTTGAGATGTTCGCTGGCGTCGAGATGGAAGCCGTCTACCGCGCTGGAGACGATGACCTCACCGGCGTCGAGGAAGTCGCAGCCCAGTTCCGCGGCGATCTGGCGATAATGGCCCGCCAACCGGCGGGATTTTTCTTCCGCGCCGGCGAACGATTCTGCCTGTGGCTTGCCTTCAAGCGACGCGAATGGCGGCGGGCACACCAGCAGCACGCGCGGCGCGCCGCCGTCGATGCCCGCCATGCTGTGCTGTACGATTTGCACCAGCGCGCCCGCGCCGCGAGCGATGTCTAAGGCCGAAGCGGAGAAGCGCGCCTTCAGGTCATTCGTGCCGAGCATGATAATGACCAGATCGAGCGGCTTGTGCGTTTCCAGACAGGGATAGAGATACGTGCGGCCGTTGCGATACGGCAAAAGATCGTCCTCAAAGACGGTCGTACGCCCGCCCAGCCCTTCTTCGATCACGTAATAATCGGGGCCAAGCGTCTGTTGCAGCACGCCCGGCCAGCGCTCGTAGCGCGATAAGCGTCTCTGGAGCGTGGGTTCGTGGCCCCAGGTGTTCGAATCGCCATAACAGAGAATGGATTTCACGTTCGGCTCGCTTTGTGGAAGGGGAACATTCGCCAGAGTAAAGCAGGGTTATTTAAGGTTGCAGCGCAGCGCGTTTGGCGACCACCTCCTGCAGCATCTTTTTCAGCTCCGGCAGGGAAGGCAGCGGCTTGTGCAGCAGCAGGTCGGCCCCCGCCTGCGCGATAGCTTCCTTTTCCTGTTCTTCGTTCAGGTAGTAGGCCGTCATCAGAACGACGCCGATCTGGCCAAGCGCCGGGCTTTTACGCAGGCGCGCGCCGACCATGGGGCCGCTGATTTTGTTCGGCAGGCGAATGTCGATCAGCGCCAGTTCGGGCTTTTCGCGGTCGAAGTTGCCCGCGTCTACCTCGTCAATCCAGGCGATGGCTTCTTCACCGTCGACGAACGCGATTCCGTCGCTACCCAGCAATTCGGAAACGGCCATCAACATTTCGTATACATCCGGCTCGTCTTCGACGATCAACCAGCTTGTCATGTTACGTTCTCCATGGCCGGAAAGCCTCTGGGCCGGTCGATACGACCGCCGGCCCAAAGAAGTTCCATGACCGCCGGCAGTCAGGCTTTATTATAGGGCGCGTCGTTGATACCGCCAGCGAGCGGGGCAGCGCGCTCGCCGGTCATTCATCGGTTTTCGTCGTTTCGACGGTCGTTTCCTGTTCTTCCACCACTTGCTTCTCGCGCTCGCGGCCATAGAGCTTCGTCAGCGCAGCCAGACGTTCTACCGGCGCGTTTTGAAGCTGGGCCGCGGTCAGCCGCCACGTCCAGTTTCCCGTTGGCCGGCCGGGTGTATTCATGCGCGCTTCCTCACCCAGCCCCAGCACGTCCTGCATCGGGATCACGCAGGTGTGCGCTACCGACTGCATGGCGAGACGAATCAGCGTCCAGTGCGGCTCGACAACATAATAATTGACGTAGTTGCCGACATGCTGCTGGATGTGCTCGTCGACTTCTGCCGGGTTATTCCACCAGCCGAGCGTGGTGTTGTTATCGTGCGTGCCGGTGTAAACAACGCAGTTCGGCACGTGGTTGTGCGGCAGGAAGCTGTTTTCTCCGCCCCGCCCGCCCCAGGCGAATTGCAGCACCTTCATGCCCGGCAGGCCGAAGTGGTCGCGCAGCGCGCGCACCGATTTGGTGATGACGCCCAGATCCTCGGCGATGATCGGCAGGTCGCCACCGAGCGTTTCCTGCAACACCGTGAAGAAGTTGAAACCGGGGGCCGGAACCCAGCGGCCAATCACGGCAGTCGGTTCGCTGGCCGGGATTTCCCAGTAGGCTTCGAAGCCGCGAAAATGGTCGATCCGCACGATATCGACCGTCTTCAGCGTTTCGGCCACCCGGCGAACCCACCAGTTATAGTTCTGGCCGGCCATTACGTCCCAGCGATAGAGCGGGTTGCCCCAGCGCTGGCCGGTCTCGCTGAAGTAGTCCGGCGGGACGCCCGCCACGACGGTTGGCTGCCCGGTTTCGTCCAGATAGAACTGGTCGCGATTGGCCCAGACGTCGCTGCTGTCGTGGGCGACAAAGATCGGCAGGTCGCCGATGAGACGCACCCCGTTGTCGTTGGCGTACTTCTTCAGCGCGAACCACTGGCTGAAGAACACCCACTGTTTGAATTTCTCTTCTTCAATCGCATCGCCGTATTTCTGCATCGCCTCGGAAAGCGCTTCGGCCTCGTGCAGCGCTTCACCCGATGGCCACTCGACCCACGCTTTGCCGCCATGCGCGTTTTTCAGGGCTACGAAGAGCGCGAAATCATCCAGCCAGACGGCATTTTCCTTGCAAAACGTATCGAAAGCGGCGGCCTGGGCATCGGTCTTGCGCTCGCGAAAGCGCCGGAACGCCAGCGAGAGCATCCGGTTGTGATATTCGATCACCGGGCCATAGTCGACGCGATCTTCGGGGAAGTCCGGCGCGCCGGCCAGATCGCCGTTTTCCAACCAGCCCTCATCGACCAGCCGGTCGAGACTGATGAGGTTCGGATTGCCGGCGAACGTCGATAGCGCCTGATAGGGGGAGTCGCCATAGCTGGTTGGCCCAAGCGGCAGTATCTGCCAAATGCCCTGCTCGCTTTCGACCAGAAAGTCGACAAATTGATACGCCCAGTCTCCCAGATCGCCAATGCCATATCGTCCGGGCAAAGACGTGGGATGCAGCAGGATACCACTGGCGCGAGGATACTCCATGATGCCTGTTCTCTCTCAATTAGCCGGAAAGTGACCTGTCGATAAGATACCACGACACGATCCGTTATTTTAGACGAGTTTGCTCCGGCTCCGCTCGCCCTTTTTGACGCATGTGACATTTTGTCTTAATATTAGGGTCACTTATAAAGAGCGCAGTGTAGGGGTAGTGGAATGTCGACTGACCGCTCGGCTCGCACACTGGTCGCTGCGATTCTCATCATCGTGGCGTTGTTTCTGGCCATGAACTATCTCATTGATAGCCGGCCTGTCGCGGATTGGTGGCTGCCGCTGGTTCTGCTGATCGCGGGCCTGCTGGTAACCCAGTATGGGCGCATTCGTCGCGAAGAGGAAGTCGTGACCTCCGAAGGTGGGCCGGTAGTCTATTCGGTCCGTGAATATACCTTGCCCGGTCAGGCGACGCCGCCCGCGGTCACCGGGCCGGAGCAGGCGGGGGAGGTGAATGTCGACGAACCGCGTGACGAGGTGGAATCGGAGCCGGTCGTCGAAGCGCCGGAAACCATGACTCCGCCTGCCGAGCCGGTTGAGACGGAAACGCCGGAACCGGAGCCTGTCGTCCCCGCGCCGGAGACGCAAACGCCGCCCGCGGAAACGCCTGAAGAGGATGCAGAACGCCGCGCCGTTGAAGACTTTGAGACAGCCGGTGAGTTCGCGCCACCATCGTCAATAGAAGGCGCGCTCAATCCCCCGACGGAGAGCGATTCGGTCCCCGGCGCGGTCGTCCAGCACGAGACACCCGTTCAGGAGCGAGATCCGGCGGCGCACGAAACGCCGCTGACGCGCATCACCGAGCCGCAGACCCCGCCCAGAACGCAGGCGGAACGTCTGGAAAAAGATCAGGAAATCCTCCAGCCCGCCGATACTGCCGAAAACGAATTCCAATCGGGCGAGCACGTCGCCGCCAACCAGCCGACGCGCTCGACGCCGCCGGAAACGCAGACCACCGGCGAGGGTATGGGGCCGGGGGTGGAGCCGGTTTCGCCACAGGAAAAAGCGGTGCTCGATACCACGGCGGCCCCCGCTCAGCCGCAAGACAAGCAGGGCGTCGATCCCACGCAGCCTGAGGTTGCCGATGCCGTGCTGAGCGGCGAAGAAAGCGAGGCAACGGCTGAAGGACTGGCTTCATCCGAAACGGTGCGGACGACACCGGCTTCGGATGCTGTCGTGGGCGCATCCGCGCGTGATGATCTGACCGTGATCGTCGGCATCGGCTCTAAAATGCAGGAGGCGCTGAACGCCGCCGGCATCACGACCTTTGCACAACTGGCGGCGTCCACCGACGATGATCTGCGTGCCGCTATCGAAGCGGCAGGCATGCGCCTCGCGCCGACACTGCCGACATGGCGGCAGCAGGCGAACTTTCTGGCACGTGGCGATCGCGCCGGTTTTGAGGCGTTGGTGAATGCGCTCCGATCCGGCGAGGGCGAAAACGAAGACGAGAACGCAGAGTAGCGCCGGTTGCAGCCACTGAAGCGCCGGGGCAGTTGTCCGCCGCTGGACACACCCGTGCTATCTCGTAAACGCGTTCCCGGCAACGCGTTTCCTTAACTTTTGCCTTTCCGGGGAATCGTTGCCGGCCCCTAAATCCATGCGGTACACTATCGGCACTTTGGAAAAGTCAGACCCGGCGTGGATGCTGACCGGCTTTCGCGCGCCCCAGGGGTAACTGAGGAGACCTGATGGCAACACAAAAAGTGAAAGTAGACAAAGCACGTCTGCTGGACTGGTACCGGCAGATTGTGCTGATTCGGGAGTTTGAGGACCGCTGCGACGAGCTTTACCGTGAGAAGAAGATCACGGGCGTCTATTTACACCTGTACAGCGGTCATGAAGCCACCGGCGTGGGCGCTGTGGCGGCGCTGCAGGAACACGACCACGTCATCACGGCGTATCGCGATCATGGTATCGCGCTGGCGCGCGGCGTCGATCCCAATCCGTTGATGGCGGAAATGATGGGCAAGCGAACCGGCGTCAGCGGCGGCAAGGGCGGTTCGATGCATCTGGCGTCGCGCGAGCACAACTTCTGGGGCGGATACGCCATCGTCGGCGGGCATCTGCCGCTGGCGGCGGGCATCGCGCTCGAGTCGCGTTACAACAATAAGGATGCCGTCGTTCTCTGCTTCCTCGGCGATGGAGCGACCAACAACGGTTATTTCCATGAGGCCGTCAATCTGAGCGCGGTCTGGGATTTGCCGGTTGTCTGGCTGATCGAAAACAATCTGTATGGTATGGGCACGCCGGTCGAGGTCGCCAGCGGCCAGCCGGAACTGCACAAGCGCGCGATTGCCTACGGAATCAAGGACGCCGGGCGCGTCGACGGCCAGAACGTCGTCGAAGTCTATGAGGCGGCCAGCGAAGCGGTGGAATACGCGCGCAAGAATGGCCCGGTTTTGCTCGAAGCGATCACCTTCCGCTACAAGGGCCACGGCGTTTCCGACCGCGCCTACAGCGAGCGCGTTGAAGAACTGGCGCAATGGCAAGCGCGCGACCCGATCATCGTCACGCGCGAGATACTGACGGGCCGGTTCAAGAATGTTGAGGCCGAACTGGACAAGATTGACGCCGAAGTCAAGACGATCATCGACAGAGCGGTCGAGTATGCCGAGAACAGCCCGGCGCCCACGTACGAAGACCTGATCAGGAACGTGTATGTAGAGGATGCGAATGGCTGAAAAGAACTTACCAATGCGCGAAGCCCTGCGCGCCGCGCTGCACGAGGAAATGGTGCGTGACGAGAGAGTATTCGTCATGGGCGAGGAAGTTGGCGCATGGCAGGGCACGCACCGCGTAACACGAGGCTTTCTGGAGGAATTTGGCCCCAAACGTGTGCGCGACACACCTATCAGCGAGATGGCGATTGCCGGTGCGGCGGTCGGCGCGGCGATGGCCGGCCTGCGCCCTGTGGCCGAAATCATGACGATCAACTTCGCGTTCCTGGCGTTCGACGCGCTGATCAATCACGCCGCCAAAATCCACTATATGTTCAACGGCCAGTTTAGAGTGCCGATGGTTTTGCGCGCGGCCACGGGCTGGGGCAATCAGGCGACTGCCACCCATTCGCATACGCCAGAGCCGGTCTTCGCGCATTTCCCTGGCCTGTACGTGGCGATGCCGTCCACCCCGGCAGATGCCAAGGGGATGCTGAAGGCCGCCATCCGCGATGATAATCCGGTCCTGTTCAGTGAAGTCATCGCGCTGTATCCCAAACCGGGGCCGGTTCCCGATGACCCTGATTTTCTCATTCCGATTGGCAAGAGCGACATCAAGCGCGAAGGCGACGATGTAACGATCGTGACCATCGGGCGCGGCGTTGAGTGGTCGCTACAGGCCGCCGAAAGCCTTGCCAAAGAGGGTATTGAATGCGAGGTCATCGACCTGCGCTGGCTGCGTCCCCTCGACATGGAACCGGTTATTGAAAGTTTCAAGAAAACCAACCGCTGCGTTGTGGTGGAAGAATGTCTGCCTCACTTTAGTCTGGGCAGCGAAATCGCGGCGCAGATCCAGGAAAAGGCGTTCGACTACATGGACGCGCCCGTCAAGCGCGTCAGCGCCATGGACGTACCGCTGCCGTATGCGCGCGACATCGAACTGATGGCGTTGCCGGATACGCAGAAGGTCATTAATGCGGTCAAAGAGGTGCTGTGATGGCTCAACCGATTAAGATGCCGCAACTGGGATCGGATATGACGGAGGGCACGCTGCTGAACTGGCTGAAGAACGTTGGCGATCAGATCAGCAGCGGCGACATCATCGCCGAAATCGAAACCGACAAGGCGACGGTGGAAGTGCCGTCGGAAGTGTCGGGTACGATTCTCGAACTCATCGGCAAGCCCGGCGACACGCTGACGGTTGGTTCGGTGATCGGCTATGCCGGTGAGCCAGGCGAGCAGCCTCCGAGCGGCGGCGCGGACCAAGCGGCGCAGGACAATGGCGCGGCCCCGGCGCAACAGGAAGCCCAGCCGGCAGTCGAGACCGCGCAGGCCGAACCCGCACCTCAGGCCGCACAGCCGGCTGCCGCAGCCGCGCCGGAAACCGCTGACGGCAATTTGCCCGACGGCGTCAAGGCGTCGCCGATTGCGCGCCGGATTGCCCGCGAACGCGGCATTGATCTGCGACAGGTGAAGGGCACGGGGCCAAACGGGCGCATTACACGGGCTGACGTCGAGAATTTCACGCCGGAAGCGGCTCCTGCCGCCGCGGCGGGCGTTGCCATTCCCGCGGCGACGTATGGCGAAATACCGAGCGGGCCGGATGTCGAAATCATCGACACCAGTCGCCTGCGGTCGCGCATTGCCCAGCGCATGGTACAGAGCAAGCAGCAGGTGCCGCATTTCTACGTCACGACCGAAGTCGATGTGGAGGCCATGCTCAACCTGCGCAAGCAGCTCAACGCTTCCGTGACCGACGACGCGCAGAAAGTCACGGTCAACGACTTGATCGTCAAGGCGACCGCGCTGGCGCTGCGGCAGTATCCCAATCTGAACTCGCACTTCTATGGCGACAAGATCGTGCGCCACAAGCGCATCAACATCGGTATTGCCGTTGCGCTTGAAGGCGGCGGGCTGATCAATGTGGTCGCCAAAGATGCGGACAAGACCGCGCTCGGCACGCTGGCGGCGCAAAACAAGGAAATGATCGCCCGCGCCCGTGAAGGCAAGGTCAAACCCGACGACGTTCAGGGGAGCACGTTCACCGTCTCCAATCTGGGTGGTTTCGACGTCGATGTATTCCAGGCCATCGTCAACCCGCCGGAAGCGGGTATTCTGGCCGTCGGCACGGCGAAGAAAGTGCCGGTCGTCAACGAAGACGGCACGATTGGCGTTGGCCATCGCATGAAGCTGACGGTCAGCGTCGATCACCGCGTCAGCGATGGCGCAGAGGGCGCGGAATTCCTGCAGGCGCTCAAGGCCCTCATCGAAAACCCGATGCGGCTGGTGCTGTAAACCTGTATGGGATAGCAAGCGGGGCCTTCGTCGTATCGCGGCGAAGGCCCTTTTCGTTTCTAGGGAAGGCTTCCGGCGTCAAAAGCATACAGGGTGTAGGAACCCAGGCCATCGCTCCAGATGGGTACAAGCCCTTCCGGGCCGGATACGTCGAAGGCGGCGTTCGCGTCCTGAGCCTGTGCTTCGGCCAGCAAAAACTCAAGGCCTGTCTCCCAGACTAGGAGATAGTCGGCCCCCTGCTCGCGCAGCGCTGACACCGCCCGCGTGCTGGAGCCGGTGCTTGAATATGCGCGTGCCCATGTATCGAGCAGTAGATCGCCGCGGCAGACCACAGTTTCGGGGCAACCATAGGCGCGCGGTTCCCACAGAAACACGACTTCACTATCAGGCGGAAGGTCGGCTAGCGCCCGCATTGCCAGAGCGCGAGTTCCCAGATTGTTATCTTCAAAACTCGACCGGTCGATGATGTTGAGGGCATACGCAAAAGCGCCTTCGCGCCAAGTCAGCCGCGTCATGTCGAGCGCTGCCAGCAGAAGCGTTCCCGCGAACACGGCGCGCACCACGAAGCCCAGATAGACAGGTTTGCGCGGCAGAAACTCCAGCCCGTGCAGGCCAAGTGCGCCTGCAGCTACCGCGACCGGCAGGGCCATCGCCATGAGCCGCGTTTGCGCGCCAATCGCAGTCAGCGCTGCCATGACCATCCACACTATTAGGAGCGGAAGCCCGATCAGGGCGCAGTTGATTGCCAGGTGGCGGCTCCGGGCCGGCAGCCACGGCCATGCGGGGATCAAGAGCAAGGGCGCGAGGAGCAGCCACGGGCCGGAGGTGAAAGAGAAGTAAACGCCTTTTTCAACGCCGAAGATGGTCGCTGCAATTGGAAGAAAGATCAGCGCCAGATAATCACCTGTCGCCAGAAAGCTCTGCCCGGTTGCGCTGAACGCAGCCGCCCGCTCGGCGTTCCAGCCGGGGCCGCCGAACAGAAAGGGATAAACCGGATTGCCGTAGAGCAGCGCGCCTCTCACCATCCACGGCGCGAAGGTGACCAGCGCCACGCCGCCCGCGAGCAGCAGCGGGCGCAGCGCGCGCGATCGCGCTTCTACAACGATCATGGCCGCCAGCCCGATCGCCAGCAGGCCGGCGGTGTACTTTGTACCCGCGCCAAAACCCAGCGCCACGCCGGCGTCAACCAGCCATCCCCTCCCGCGATGTTCGCGCCAATTCACCCCCTCGACCAATACCGCCGCGCCATA
>QGUR01000066.1 GCA_003242205.1 Chloroflexota bacterium
CACGGCATTGGCAACCGTCTGACGCTGCAGCGCCTTGAACTGATCGGTATAGGCCAGCCGCAAGGCCACCGCCAGCCCGGCAATTGAATTGACGTGCGGCCCGCCCTGCTCGCCCGGAAAGACGCCTCGGTCGACCTTCGCCGCAATGTCAGGCCGGTGCGTGATGATGACCGCGCCGCGCGGGCCGGCCAGCGTCTTGTGCGTCGTGAAGCTGACGACATCGGCGATTCCGACCGGGTTGGGGAAAACGCCGCCGATGATCAGGCCGGCGACATGCGCGACGTCCGCCATCAGGTACGCGCCGACTTCATCGGCGATTTCGCGGAACTTGTGCCAGTCGGGCGCATAGGGATAGCTGGTGTAACCGGCGATGATTATCTTCGGCTTGTGCTCAACTGCCAGCGCGCGAATCGCGTCATAGTCCAGCCGTTCGGTTTCCGGGTCGACGCCATAGCTCACAGCGTTGTAGAACTTGCCGCTGCGGGCGACGGGGCTGCCATGCGTCAGGTGGCCGCCCTGCAGCAGGTCCATGCCCATAATCGTGTCGCCGACGTTGATCAACGCGGTGAAAATGGCGCTGTTGGCGGGCGCGCCGGAAAGCGGCTGCACATTTACATACAGGCTATCGGCGTCGTATTCCTCGGTGGCGAACAACTCGGCAGCGCGGCGACGAGCCAGCGCTTCGACGATGTCGGCGTATTCCGTGCCCTTGTAATAACGCTTGTCCGAAACACGCCGGTACTCCGGCAGACGCGCGTTATAGTCCAGAATTTCGGCCTGAGTCATGGTGCGCGTCTCATCCAGCGGATAGCCTTCCGCGTAGATGTTGTGAAAAGCCGAGCCAATCGCCTCACGCACCGCCGCCGGCACAGTGCTTTCGGACGGAATCATGATCAGATACCGCGCCTGCCGCGCAGTTTCATGGCGTATCAGGTCAGCGACATCGGGATCGAGCTCCGCGAGGTCGCCACGGAAAAGAAAGTCGTTGGAAGTATCTGGCATAGTCTCTAGTCCCGGAGTAGGTCAGGAGAACAACAGAAGTTTAACATGGAGGAAAGAGGTGGGCTATAAACGAATACCCGGTTGAGCGCCAGCGCTTCAAGCGCCCGGTTCCGCGACAGGCAAAAACGCCTGAAAAATAAAAGGGACGGCTCCAGCCGTCCCTTCAGATGTGCCTTCGCGAAGGCTAGATTTGCTCGGTATTCGACTCTTCGGTTTCAGCGTCTCCGTCCGCAGCCGTTTCATCGACTACGGTATCGGCTTCGTCTACGACGGCATGCCCGTTGGCAGCGGCTTCAACCACGTCATCGGCCTCAGCCTGCGGCTCAACTGCGTCACCGGTCTCGACGTCTGACTCAACCGCGTCCTCGCCCTCAGCCGTCAGGTCAGCCGCCTCGGTTCCCCAGCGCTGCGTAAAGCCAACGCGACGCTTCTCCGGTTCGAGATGGCTGATACGCAGGCTCAGCCGGTCGCCCTTCTTCACGTAGGAATAGGGTTCCTTCAGCGAGCCATCGCCCATTTCGCTCAGGTGCAGCAGCCCTTCCAGCCCGTCGTCCAGCGCCACGAACGCGCCAAAGTCGACGACGTTCGTCACCGTGCCTTCGACAAGCTGGCCCTCGTGGTAACGCTCAGCGGCGTCAGCCCACGGGTCGTCAAGCAGGCGCTTGCGGCTTAGAGCGATGCGATTCGCCTCGCGGTCGAGGTTCAGCACATAAACCTCGATCTCCTCGCCCACGCGCAGCACGTCACGCGGGTGATCGACGCGATGCCATGCCAGCTCGCTGACGTGAATCAGGCCGTCTGCGCCACCCAGATTGACGAACGCGCCGAAGTCGCGCAAGCCGGTCACGGTGCCACGAACGACATCGCCTTCCTTCAGTTCAGACAGCAAACGCGCCTTCTGCTGCGCGCGCCACTCGCGCTGTGCCTCGCGCTCGCTGAAGATCAGGCGGCGACGGGCCTGATCAACTTCAATCACCTTGACCGCCAGTTCGCGGCCAATCAGTTCATCCCAGGCGTCGCGACCGCCGGTCGTACCGCTGGAAACCAGATGCGAGCTGGGGATAAAGCCCTCCAGCCGGTTCCAGCGCACGAGAATACCGCCGCGGTTATGCCCGGTGACGGTCACGGACACCACCTCTTCGCTTTCAAGAAGCTCACGGGCCTTTTCCCAGTCGTACTGTTGCAGGCCCATATTGATGGAAACGATCAGGTTGTCATCCTGGTCGCGAGGGTTCAGCACATAGACGGGAACTTCCGCCCCCACTTTAAGCCCCGCGCGAACCTGCGGGTCCAGCCGCTCCAGGTCCTGCACGGGCACAATGCCGTCGCGCTTCGAGCCCATATCGACGATCACTTCCCGCTGGTCAATCTGGAGAATGATCGCATTCCGGATCTCGCCCCGCTGCGGCGGCTTGTAGCTGAAATCAGACGAGTCGAGCAACGAGCGGAATTCTTCCTCGTACTGCTTCGCCTTCTCGACGTCGGTCTTTGAAACGGTCATCTACTCATACCACCTTGCGAAAATTGAAGATACAACACGACACAAACCACGGCGCAACCGTTCTGGCGAGACCTTGCGCCACTGGCCTGCTCAACCGGCTAGGCTGCGCCTAGTTGAGCCTCGAACTGCGCCAGCCAGTTGATCTCTGCCCGACACATCGACAACGCGTAGTCAGCAATCCACTGCTCCTCGACCGTCCTTACACTGTGGCTGCCGGCTTCCAGCGTATGCAACAGCGTTTCTGTTTCGCGCCGTCGATTGGCCACCATCTCCCTGAGCTGTTGCGCCCCCAGGTGACGCGCAAGATACAGCTTAAGCAGAAACTCCCGGCGCACCTGATCCGCCTGGGCCGGCCTGTTCAGCCAAGCCATCAGTTCGTTTCTGCCCTGTTCTGTGAGAAAGTAAAGCTTCTTCGAGGGCCGTCCCTGCTGCGGGATCTCCTGCATTTCGACAGAGCCCTCGGCCAGCAACTTGTGCAACGTTGGGTACAACGTGCCATAGCTGGCGGTCGTCACAGCGCCCAATGTCGTTTTGACGTGTTTCTTGATGTCATAGCCAGACATCGGGCGTTCGGATAGCAGTCCAAGAACCAGGAATTTATACGACATTTGATCGGGATATATTCGTCAACAGAGATAGATGTTGTAGTATATCCCGTCGATGCGCCATCTGACAAGAGAACAGCGCCCGGTTCGCAGCCCGCCTGTGTCACGCTCCCGGTATCACAATACCAGAAGCATATCACAGGTTAAATTATATCAGAAAATACTTCAACCGAATCCGTTTTTATCGGAATTCTAATTCGCGTCTGGCATGGACATGCCAAGCCCGCGCAGCCCGCGATCGATTTCCCAGGGATAGACAATGTAGGCGTCGGTGATGGCGCCATAGAAATCGGGACGCGCTTTGGTGAAGAGCGACCGGTAGGGATTGTAGTGCAGCACGCAGGTGAACGGCGTCGCGCCTGCGGCCTGCGCGCGCTCGCGCACGGCGATGCTCGTTCGCCCGCTGCCCCAGACATCATCCACAATCAGAATACGCCGGCCGACCAGCAAACTGTCTTCAGGGAACTGCAGAAACGAGGGCCAGGCCATCAGCCCGGCGGATTCGGCCTTGGCCGGAAAGTCAACCGCGGCGGTGAGCAGGTGGGTGTTATCCAGCACCTCGGCCAGCATGCCGCCGGGGATGACGCCGCCACGCGTGATCATGATCATGCCGTCAAATGGCCCCACGGCACGCAGTTGTGGCAGCAGGGTATCCACCAGTTTGTCAATATCTTCCCACGTAAGCACAATGTGACGCTCTGGACGTTCGCTCATGGAAACCCTCAGCACCCCGTTCGCGGCAAGTTCGGGTACAGCGAGGTGCATGACTGTACAGGCCGGAATTATCAACAAAAAATGAACCCCTGTCAAAAGTAAGCAGGGGTTCTTGGTTCTGGCTAAAGTCTGATCTGCACGGCGGCCTGCTACAGCCGCTCGGCGACGCTCTTGGCCTGAGTAAACAGCAGCAAATAGTCAGGGCCGCCCGCCTTGCTATCGGTTCCGCTCATGTTAAAGCCGCCAAATGGGTGAACCCCCACCTGAGCGCCCGTGATCTTGCGATTGAAATACAGGTTGCCGACGTGGAATTCCTCGCGCGCGCGTTCCAGACGCAGGCGATCGTTGCTGTAGACGCCGCCGGTCAGCCCGTACACCGTGCCATTGGCAATTTCGAGCGCATGGTCGAAATCGCGTGCCCGAATCAGCGCCAGTACGGGGCCAAAGATTTCCTCCTGCGCCAGACGCGCATCTGGCGCGACTTCGCCAAATATCGTCGGCTCGACGAAATAGCCGTCTTCCGGGTTCGAACTACCGCCGCCGATCAGTAATTCGCCCTCGCCGTGACCGATCTCGATGTACTGGCGAATGCGGTCAAAGGCTTCCTGATCGATGACCGGCCCAAGATCGACTGCCGGGTTTTCGACCGGGTTGCCGACCGTGAGTCGCCTGGTTCGGGCAATGACACGCTCGGCGACCGTTTCGTAAACGTCATTGACGATGATGGCGCGCGAGCAGGCGGAGCATTTCTGCCCCTGAAAGCCGAACGCGCTGGTCACAATGCCCTCTGCCGCCGCTTCCAAATCCGCCGTTTCGTCCACAATGATGGCGTCCTTGCCGCCCATCTCCAGAATCGAGCGCTTGAGCCAGAGCTGGCCGGGCTGGACTCGAGACGCCTTTTCGTAGATTTCCGTGCCAACCGCTCTGGAGCCGGTGAAGGCGATGAAGCGCGTCTTCGGATGCTCGACCATGCGCCCGCCCACGACCTCGCCGGGACCGGTCACAAAGTTGAGCACGCCCGCAGGCAATCCGGCGTTCCAGAACAGCTCACACATTTTGTAGGCGACCCATGGGCTTTGCTCGGCGGGCTTTAGCACCACCGTATTGCCGGCGACGATGGCCGCCGCCGTCATGCCGGTCGTGATCGCATTGGGGAAATTCCACGGCGGGATGACCGCGCCGACGCCGAGCGGAATGTAATACAGGCCAAGATGTTCGGCGTCAAACGGCACGAGCTGGCTGCTGCTGTCGGCAAGGCGCATCATCTGGCGCGCGTAATACTCAAGGAAGTCAATCGCCTCGGCGGTATCGGCGTCGGCTTCGGCTCGGTTTTTGCCGACCTCCAGCACCATCACGGCGCTGAACTCGTGCTTGCGTCGCCGCATCTCCGCCGCGACATCCAGCAGAAAACGAGCGCGGACAGCAACCGGCGTGGATTTCCATGTTTCAAACGCCTGAGCCGCGGCTTCGATGGCCTGATCGGCATGGCTGGCAGCGCCGTTGGCGAAATGGGCCACCGCCTGTGAAGGCTGCGAAGGATTGAGCGAAGGGAATGTCTCCTGTAATTCCAGCCTCTGGCCGCCAATGACCAGGGGATAGGTTCGCCCGATTTCCTGCTTTACCTGGTCGAGCGCCGCCTGAAACGCCGCCTGATTTTCAGGCCGGGAAAAATCGGTCAGCGGCTCGTTGCGGAACGGAGGCAGCATGTATGAACGCTCCTTGAGTACCATTTACAGAATTTCGCCGTATTGTACCATGTCGCTAAAAGAGAACGATTACAAACGCCGGCAGGCATTTCGGAAAATTCATAAAATCTTTGCGGGCAAAATATATGTTTTTCATTATACTGACGTTATCCACCGGTTAAGGCAGGGGGCGCGGGAGGCTAAGTACTGGCCAACGCGCTGCCAGTACCTGCAGGAGTGCGAACTGTGGAGTTTGAGCTCAGTGACCACGCCGCACGACGCGCTGCACAAAGAAACGTTTCACCGGACGAGATCGCTTTTCTGCTCAAGCACGGGCGCTTTCTTCACAACACCGGAGTGATCTTCTGCCAGCTTCGGCGGAAAGATGTCCCTGACGACCTGCCCGGCAACCATCGTTACCGCCGTCTCGTCGGCTCGACGCTGGTGCTGTGCCGCTGCGGCCACTTCGTGGTGACGCTCTATCGCGAAGCCAAAGCGTTCCACCACGACAACTGCAAGACCCGTTACAACCAAAAACCCGAAACGTACATCAGTTGCCCCTACTGCCGCGGCGTTGTGCCCGGGGCCGGCGCGCAGCAGTCCGACTGACCGGGTGTTGGCTGCTCCTCGCAAACGATGACAATCTGCTGGCCACGACAGCGCGTGAGCGCCAGCGTGACTGCATTGCCGCCCTTCAGTTTGAGTTGTGGAACCAACGCTTCCGGCGTCACGGCGCTGCCGCGCTTTTTGACGGTGACTCGCCCGACACGGCGCTCGCGCAGATAGGCGCGCAACCGCTTGACATTGAACGGCATCCAGTCGAGCACTTTCCAGGCGCGCGCCCAGGGTGTGCCGTTCCATGTCTCCGCCGTGATATACGCGATGGTTTCGTCTAACTGAGCGCCGCCCAGCGCCACGGCAAGGTCGCCGACCAGCCCCGCGCGCAGCAGCGCGGGATCTGGCTCGATCAACCACGCGCGCGGTTCGGATAAAGTAGCGCGCGCCGGGTCTGCGTTTTGCCAGTGAAGCGCGCCGTCCTCCGTCAGCAAAGTCGCCTTCAAGCCCTGCCCCGCCCCAAGCCAGAGCGTCGCCTCTTTGAGCGCGCCATCGACGGAGATAAATTCCACCAGCCCGGTATAGCCCGCAAGCTGATCGAGCGCCACGCCGGGCGAGAGTTTGACAACGATCAACGCTTGCTTCCAGCGCCTGATCGTCGATAACGGCGGCTCGTACTGCTCGACGTGATGCAGCCGCCTGCCGTTTGCATCGCGCCGGGCCGGATCGAAAAACGCCAGCTCGCTATCGGGCAGACCGGCGCGAATGTCCGCCACTTCAAACCGCGCCGCCACGTCAAGCGCCGCCGCGTTCAGACGCGCCATTGCCACGCGCACCGGATCCAGATCCAGACCAAGCACCTCCCCACCGGCCTGCGCCATCGCCAGCGAATCGGCCCCGATACCGCACCCGGCATCGACCACCGAGCGGCCCGCGGCAGCGCGTGCCCGGTATGCCCGCACCAGCGGATCGCTGGCTTGTTCCAGCGCATCGGGCGTGAAGAAAAGCCGCCCGGCATCCTCGCCGAACTTCCCGACCGCCTGTTGACGCAGCATTGCCAGCGTCAGCGCCGCCGCTGCGTCATCTGGCGCATACTGCCTGCGAAGCCGCGTCAACAGGCGCAGCCGGTTGGCTTCGCTCAGGTCGTCGTTCGTCAGCGTTTCCAGAAGCTGCTCGCCTGAAGGCGAAGACAGAAACGCCAGTTGTTTCAGCGTGATGGTCATCCTGCGGCAAGTGCCTTCGCTGAGAAATTCGTTCTTGAGCCTCACGTAACGTCAGGCTGTAAACTGCGCTCTGAGGATATCACCACGGAGGCCATCATGCATTTTCACATTATCGACAGCCAGACAACCTACCGGCGACTGCTGGCCGCCGAGGACGAGGCCACACGCCGGGCGATCTTCGTTGAAGAGCTGGTACAACCGTTCAGCGGTCTGGTCCGCATCTTCGGCGGCGACGGCGAAGCCGCCTTCGCGCAGTGGGGCATGAGCCCCGGACAGTTCAGCGGCGAACAGCGGGCGCAAACCGAGGCCGTCTTCAAAGGGCTGGAAGCGGCAAACGCCTGGCAACGCGCCGCACAGGCGTTGGAGCGCGGGCGGGAGGCGTTCGCTCCCTTCGCCGACCGCATCCCGCTCGATAACATCGTATTTGCGCTGCTCATCGCCGATTTGAGCACAGGCCCAACGGCGGACGAAGGTTATACCGGGTTTGGCGGCATTCCGGGATGGATCATGACCGTTTACGGAAGCGCGACCGAGTACAATCTGGCGCGGGTTGAGGCCTGCACGGTTCACGAGTTGCATCACAACGTTCTGGGAGCGGTTCAGCCGCGCAACATCATGACCGAAACGACCGTCGCCGACTATCTGGTGCTGGAAGGGCTGGCCGAGTCGTTTGCCGCCGAACTGTACGGAGCCGAGCTGATCGGCCCGTGGGTCACGAACTTACCCGAAGATCAGGTGGAAATCGCGCGCCGGGTCATCGGCGAAAATCTGGCCGCGACCGGCTTCAACACCATTCGCGCCTACATCTTCGGCGATGCCATCGTTCAAAAGTACATGGATATGCCGCCGGTCGGTGTGCCGCCGTACGCAGGCTACGCGCTTGGGTATCGCGTCGTTCAGGCTTATCTCCGGCGCACGGGCAAAAGCGTGGCCGAAGCGACCTTTGCCCCCACCGGCGAGATTATCGAGGAATCCGGCGTGTTCGCCTAGTTTAGCCCGGCGCGCCCAATGCCGGCCTGCAAGCGACAACTACTCATCCGGCGCTTCGGCGGTCGCCGGATCAATGCTGATAAACACCAGCTCACCCTGCGCCAGCACTTCGACGGGCGGGTTCAGCAGGACACGTTCCGGCCACTGCGCGGCGGTTGCGCGGCTGAATTTGGCCACCTTGTTGACGCCATGGATGCGACCGGCCAGCACGGCGGGCTGCATAAACGCCACCGCCCGCGGCAACGCGCTGAAAGCGAGCAGAACCGGCCCCTCATCCGTCTGAATGGCCGCCGCCTCCCAGGTCACGGTTTCGCCGGGCTGGCGCGCCCAGGCAGGCTTATTCGGATGCTGGCGAATCAGCAGATGAACGTAGGGGCCTTTGTAAGCGGCCAGATCGAGAGAAGCGACGTCTCGCCCCGCGACCTGAGCAATGCGCGCCAGCGTGTCGTCCGTGACATGCGGTTTTTCCGCGCGTAGCAGGACGCCGCCTGCAGGGTGCGCGCTTTCGACCAGAATCCGGGTGAAACCGGCGTCCTGCAGAATATCGACGGCGTCCTGATCTGGCCGGCCATCAGGATCGACGATCATCAGCCGGCCACCGGGCCGCAAAACGCTGAGCGCACCGGCGAGCAAGGCCGCTTCGGGACGCGTCCCCAGCGCTACCACCGCGTCGGCGCTCTCCGGTTCGAGCCGCTGCTGCCCGACATTCAGCGGAACGACATCAATCGCCAGATCGTCCCGCAGTTCGGACAGCGTCGCGCCCGCGCGGCCACCAACGTCGATCAGCCGCAGCATGGCGGCGCTGGGCGGCAAGTGGCGCGCAACAGCCAGCGCAGCATCGCGCCACATGTCATGGCCGGTCACGAACGGCGCTTCCCTTCCCTGCGACCGGAAGCGCCGCTACCGGCATCCGGCGAATGGCTATTGCTCCGCGCTGCGTCGATCAGTTCAAGCACTTCGTTCCACTCCTCGCGGAAAAAGTGCAGCGTGATCGGCCCCAGTTCCAGATGGTAGACAGTTTCCCCATCCGGCTCGTGCGAGAGCCAGGCGACATAGTTTTCGGTTTCCGCAAGCGTTTCGACATTAACATCAGACATCTCACTACCTCCTGATTGCTGGTGCAAAATGCGATCTGTTAGTTGCCGCTGGACGGGCGGTCACGCCGCTTCGACCGCGTGGCCGAAATCGCGCGGCGGCCCCATGCCTGAACCTGTCTCGTCAGGCGCGAAAACTGATATGAAAATGTGCCACGCTGCCGCCGCAATTCCTGCGTCATCGTCGGCTGCGGGAACGGATTGCGATCCATGAGCTTACCGTAAATATACTGCCCAAGAACGCGAATGCTGGCGACAACCGGCGCGGCCAGAATGACGCCCAGCGCGCCGCCAACCGCCGCCCCCGCCAGCACCGCCACCATCACGACGAACGGATGCAGGTTGAGGCTGCCGCCCATCACACGAGGAACCAGTACTACCGCTTCGATGTTTTGCAGCGCCGTCCAGACGACGATCACGACCAGCGCGAACGTCGGCCCTTCGAGAAACGGCAGCGTGCTCGATTGCGACGCCAGCGCCAGCAAGGCCGCCGGGATGAGCGCGAGCGCCGGGCCGATATTCGGGATGAACTCCAGCAACGCTGAAAGCGTGCCGAGGATGGTCGCATTCGGCACACCCAGAATCGTCGCCGCGAGAAAGACCACCACGCCCATGATGAGCGAGAGAATAACCTGCCCGCGCAGGTAGGCGTCCCACACCTGCCTCAGTTCATAGAACAGGCGACGGGCATCGCCCTTATAGGCCGGCGGCGTGATGTCAACGATCGCATCGACAAAGCGCGGCCCATCCTTAATCAGGTAGAACATCAGCGTGAGCAGGAAAATGAAATTGATGACCGCATTGACCGCGCCGCCCAGAAAGCTGAAGGCCGGGCCAGTCAGCGAGCGCACGAACATGGTGACCGTTTCGGGGATGTTGATGTCGGACAGCGAGGGAACGTCCGAACGGGCAGCGCCGAAACCAAGCGCCTCTTCCAGGCTTTCAATCGGCACGATAACCTGACCGGCAATCTCAATCGGCTGGCTAAGCACGACGCGCACATCTTCCCATAGCCGTTGCAGCAACGCCGGTATCTGCGTCAAAAATTCCTGTAGCTGGTCCAGCAGCACCGGAAAAACCAGCAGCACGATGACGCTGAAAAACGCCACTACCAGCAGGAACGTGACGATAATCGCCAGCGCGCTGCGCGAGCGCGGCAGGGCCTCCGTACGCGGATAGGTGAGGCGGTCGAAACGCTTGGCAATCGGATAAAGCAGATAGGAAAGCACCAGCGCGACGCCGATGATGGGCAAAATTTCGGTGAGCTGCAGGAACACAAACGCAGCCAGCGCCAGACAGATAAGCGCAACCGTGCGTTTGGTGCGCGATGACCAGCTTGGCGACGATACCGGTGGTGGAGAAGAGGTCACGCCAGTATCCTACTCCCCTTGCGATCCGAAGTCGCTCTTACAGCCGCGGCCCCGGCGGACCGCTGCGGTTTGCGAAGTATACACTTGAGTACGTTGTGAGTGACGAAAAAGGCGCGGCGCTTTACCGCGCCACGCCCTGTCACTGTTCGCAAATATCGCCGGTTCAGCG
The DNA here is from genome assembly GCA_003242205.1 of Chloroflexota bacterium. Taxonomy (GTDB): domain Bacteria; phylum Chloroflexota; class Anaerolineae; order Aggregatilineales; family Phototrophicaceae; genus ZC4RG36. Next base: position 10,909 of record QGUR01000066.1, read on the forward strand.
ACGACGATCGCGATTGCCGCCATTGCGTCGCCCGCCGCCGCCATCGCCACGACCACGCGGCCCGCCACCACCGCCGCTGCCGGGCCGGCGATCGCGGCTGCGCGCTTCCTCAGCCGTCCAGCCTTCCATGACGGCCTGCCGGCTTAGACGCACCTTGCCATCGGGGCCGACATCGGTGACCATCACCATGACTTCGTCGCCCAGACTGACTTCATCCTCGACGGAAGCGACATGGTGGTCGGATAGCTGCGAGATATGGACCAGACCATCACGCCCCGGCAGGAACTCGACGAAAGCGCCATACGGCTCGATCCGCACGACCTTGCCGGTGTAAACACGCCCGACCTCTGCGTCCTCCGTCAGACCGCGAATAGTCTCCAGCGCTGACTGGACCGACAGACCATCGGTCCCGGCCACGAACACAGTGCCGTCGTCCTCGATGTCGATCTTGACGCCCGTGCGATCCTGAATGCCGCGAACCGTCTTGCCGCCCGGCCCGATGAGCAGACCAATCTTTTCGGGATCGATCTTGATCGTCACCATGCGCGGCGCGTATTCCTTGAGTTCGAGGCGGCTCTGCGGAATGGCCTCCTGCATGACCTCCAGCACCTTCAAACGCGCCTCGCGCGCCTGTTCCAGTGCCTGACGCATAATACTGGCATCAACGCCGGTGATCTTGATGTCCATCTGCAGCGCGGTGATGCCCTGACTGGTGCCGGCCACCTTGAAGTCCATATCGCCGATGTGGTCTTCGAGGCCCTGAATATCGGTCAGCACCACGACCTTATCGCCTTCTTTGATCAGGCCCATGGCGATACCGGCGACAGGACGCTTGATCGGCACACCCGCGTCCATCAGCGCCAGCGTGCTGCCACAGACGCTCGCCATGGACGTGCTGCCGTTCGAGCTCATCACTTCGCTGACCAACCGGATGGTATACGGGAACACATCTTCCGGCGGGATCATCGCGCGCAAAGCCGTTTCGGCGAGCGCGCCATGACCGATTTCACGGCGCTTTGGCCCGCGCATCGGCCAGACTTCGCCCGTGCTATAGGGCGGGAAGTTGTAGTGATGCAGGAAACGCTTCGATTCCTCCGGCGAGATGGTGTCCAGTTCCTGCACATCGCGGGGCGTTCCCAGCGTGGCAATGGTCAACACCTGAGTTTGGCCACGCTTGAAGAGGCCGGAACCATGAACGCGCGGAATAACGTTGACTTCCGCTGCCAGCGGCCGGATCTCGGTCGGCGTACGACCGTCTGGCCGGATGCCCTCCTCGACAATACGCCGCCGCACTTCTTCGGCGATGACATCCTGAAAGTACTCGCGCACTGCCTTGTATTCGGTGATTTCCTCAGGGTCGCTGGCGGCGCGCGCCTCGTACTCGGCGACAAGCTGCTCGCGCAGTTCTTCCAGGGCCTCGTTACGGCCCTGTCGGTCGGTCATCTCGGTAATCACGCGGCGCACGGCATCGCGCGTTTTCTCGGCCACTTCCGCGGCCAGCGTTTCGCTCGTCTCTTTGGCGATATACTCGCTTTTCGGCTTGCCAATTTCGGCAGCCATGCGCTTCTGCACGTCGATCAACGGCTGCACGACGTTCTTGGCAAGCTCCAGCGCGCGCAGCATCGTCTCCTCGTCGACTTCATCCGCGCCGCACTCAACCATATTGATGGCGTGTTCGGTCGCCGCCACCCGCAGGTCGAGGATGCTGTCTTCCATCTGCGGAATGGTGGGATTCACCACCAGTTCACCGTCGATCAGGCCGATCCGCACACCTGCAACCGGGCCGTTCCACGGGATATCCGAAATCATGAGCGCGGCGCTGGCGGCGATAATGCCCGGAATGTCGATCTGGTGTTCCTGGTCATGGCTGAAAGCCGTGAGGATGACCTGAACCTCGTTACGCATGCCCTTGGGGAACAGCGGGCGCAACGGGCGGTCGATCAAACGCGCGGTCAGAATTGCCTGTTCGGACGGACGCCCCTCCCGGCGGAAGTAGCTGCCCGGAATGCGCCCGGCGGCGTAGAGTTTTTCTTCGTAATCGACACTTAATGGAAAGAAATCAATGCCTTCGCGGACTTGTTTGCTCATCGTCGCCGCGGCAAAGACCATTGTTTCTCCAAACGTCACTGTCACCGCACCGCCGGCCTGCTCGGCCAGACGACCGGTTTCAATGACGAATTCCTGCCCCGCTATTTCGACTGAATAGCGGTGGTTCGTACCCATATTACCTGCCATAGATGTCCTCCATAGAAACGAGACATGCCTGGCAGCCAGGGACTGGAGAATAAAGCCAATGAATTAGCCTCATTCTCCAATTCCTGCCTCGCCAGGCATTGCCCTGTGGATGCCCCTCGATTGGAGCACCCTGAATACACCACAAATGTGTCCTCGCGCTTAGTGACGCAATCCCAGACGCTGAATCAGCTCACGATAGCTTTCGGGATTGGTCCTGTTCAGGTAACGCAGATGACGACGACGCTGGCCAACCAGCTTGAGCAGCCCGCGACGCGAGTGCTGATCGTGCTTGTGGACCTTGAGATGCTCGGTCAACTGCTGGATGCGCGACGTCAACAAAGCGATCTGCACCTCAGGCGAACCGGTATCGCCCTCGTGGCGAGCATAATTCTGGATGATGCTGTTCTTCTCTTCTTTCGTCAGTGACATTTGGAATCCGTCCTTGTCAGCTCATGTCACCTAGCACGCCGGACAGCAGGCATGCCGGTCTAATCCATTACGCCAATTATAGCAGAAGAAGACATACAGGCAATCCTGAATTAAGCCTCGCCAAACCGCCCCAACCGTTCGGCCCGCTGGGCTTCCGCTACCAGACTCACCGTATGGTGCGTGCGGAAAAGGCTGTACTGCCCCGGCCTGCCGGGAATGGCATTGAGCACATTCTCGGTTTCCATGATGGAAAACCACAGGTCAAGGTTCCAATCCGTGTCCGGGTCAGCCATGCGGACATTCGCCTCAGAAATCACCTGATTGCGCTCATACAGGCTCAGGAGCAGGCGCACAAAGCTGTCCCGCTCGTTAATGATCGCCGTGCAGATCGGCGAATCGAGGTGAAGCGAAATACCCTTGGTGTAGAAATCGCTCTGCGGGTTCGGATACTCTTTCACCTCTACGCCGTTGTTCGCCAGCAGATATTCAACCGCCTGCTGGAATGTCATACCGACATCGAAGCTACGCAGGCGCTTGTGCAGGCTGCCAAGCGGGCACCACGTAAAGCCGCGAAAACTGGTGAACTGCTCCACGCTCACGACCACGCGCCGCACCATGTCGGCAACATTCGAATCGACTCGATCCAGCTCGTCGAGCGAGATTCCGGCCCAGTTGCGCTGCTCGTCCATAGCATCGCGTCGGGGCAATTCGATGGACGGCGGCACGTAATCCGGCTGAAGCTTGATCACAGGGACCAGGTCTTCAGGGTTATGACGATGCGGCACAAGCTCGCGTAGCAGCACGCGCTCGCGCACCAGACAGTCGATCCAGTCCGAACGCCACTGATCGCTGTAGTTCAGGCCCGGCCGGTCAAGCTCCCGGTCCATCGCCAGCCCCTTGAGCAGGAAGCCGTAGTTAACGTATTCCCAGTTACGCACGTTGAGCGTATTGAGGACGCGCAGCACAATGCGATCCCGAATCAGGCGCGTCTTGTCAACGATCGGATGCCCCTCATTCAGCATGAGGTTGCCATTGCCCGACTGCGCCTTCAAAATACCGAGCGAGATCGACTGCGAAACCAGATCCTCGCCACGCGCCTTCGAGACAACCGCGCCGACATCCTGCAATTGTTCGATCAGTTGCGCGCGCGTCAGCACGTCTGTGCCCAGAGTCTGCGCCAGCCGGTCGAACTGGATGATAACGCTCGACCACTGCGACGGCGTAAAACCGCCCAGATCCGCGCTGCCATCGCTGGATGCCGAAAGGCTGAGCGACTGGTGCGTCTGAAGATCAGTGAAGTCGTCGATGTATTCGATGGTGATGCCGGGATTCTTTTCAAGCTGCCGGCTGGTGCTGCCCCGCACGCCCCACAGGATGACCTGCTTGTTACGAGCGCGCAGAGCATTGAGCACGTCATTAAAGTCGCGGTCACCGCTGGCCATGATATAGACATCCGCCGAGTCGGCATGGCTCGAGTCGGTGATCACGTCCTTGGCGATACGCATGTCAGCGCTGTTCTTGCCCGGCAGGTTGAACACCGGATCGATATTCGCCATCATCAGGCGACTCGGCGCTTCATCGGCAATTTCACGGCCCGCCGAGTCGACCAGCGGCGGCAGGCTGCCACGCTGGCCCCACGGCGCGTAGGCAGCAAGTTTCACGACCTGCCCATGCGCCTTCGCCTGAGCGACGAAGCGCTCGATCAGATGGTCGAGGTTGACCGTAAAGCCCTGCTCATTGAGGCTGATGGCAATGTTTTCGAAGTCGATATAGACAGCGACGTTTTTGGTCTGCTGGATGCCCAGCAGCGTTTCCAGAGGCTGGAAAATGACCTCGTCGGCAAATTCCGTGCCTTTCAGCACGTCCTGCGAACCCCACATGCGAATACGAGCGCTGCGGGTCGTCCGCACGCGCCGCACAAGTGGGATCAGGTCGCTACTGGTCGTCGCCAGAATCAACTCGTCAACCGGCTCCGGGTCGAACGAGAAGTAATGCATGATCAGGGCATCGGCCAGGCTGGAACGCAAGGGCATGTCGAAAATGTCGTAGCCAGCGGCCTTGAAGATATGCTGAGGGTCGAGACTCGCCCGACCCTTTCTGTGGCTTTCCCAGTTGGCGACCGCAATCGCGCGCAAGCGGTCAGGGCTGAACAGGCCGGCAGCCAGCGCAGCACCCGCGCGCAGGCCAACCGCCAGTTCCTGTAGATCGACATTGATGCCACGACTTCGAAAATGCGCGACTAAGTCGTCAACGTCTACGATTAAGTAAGCGGCCATTTTCTTTCCTAAAATGCATCGCTGTGCCAACGCCGCAGGGAATATCGTTTACACGGACAGTCGATGCCAGATTCAGGGAGTATGAGAACGTTTTTGTTCGCCAGATTCGATGATTTTAGTTGAATAAACATAACTTTCTAAGTCTCACATTTGCGATTATTGTAACAAACACCTAATGGGGGTTCAACGGTCGCCTTGCCCCGCGAACATCCAGTTCACCAACGATTGCTATACGGTCAAACACGCGGAGAAGTTCCACACTCAGAGCGAGGACTATCGGCCCGGCAGAAATCTAACAGCTCATATTATACGCCAGGATGCTGTCGAATATCGCACCAATATCTATGAAAAGCATGAGTAAAAAGACGCGCCGGGAACCTGCGGCGCGTCCTCAATGCCTTCTGCCTGTGCGGGTGATTAATAGGCTTTGGCGAAAATAGCGACTTTATCGGCGGGTTTGCCGGTCATGAAGCAGACGCCGCTCCCGCCGGGCTGGTCAAACGGATAACAGCGATGCGTGGCGTTCGTCTCGGCCTTGATGCGCGCTTCGTCTTCCGCGCTGCCGGCCCACCAGCCGCGCGCGAAACCGCCGCGCGCGATCACCTGCTTTAGCTCGTCGTAACTGGTGACGTCAAAGGTATTGGCATCGCGAAATGCCGTCGCCTGCCGCAGCATGTTGGCCTGAATCTCGTCCAGCAGCCGGCAAACCTGCGCCGCCAGATTATCCTGATTGAAGAACTGCTTGCCTTCGCGCCCCGGAATATCACGCCGCGCCGCGACCACCGTCCCTTTCTGGACGTCCTTCGGGCCGATCTCGATACGCACAGGAACGCCGCGCAGTTCCCAGTAGTTGTACTTGGCGCCCGGCGTCAGCTCCTCGCGCCGGTCAAAATGGGTGCGAATGCCGGCATCGACCAGCTCGGCATGCAGACGCGTCGCCGTTTCCATGACCGCGGATTTCTCTTCGTCGTTCTTATAGATGGGAACGACAACCACCTGATAAGGAGCCAGTTTCGGCGGCAGGCGCAGCCCCTGATCATCGCCATGCGTCATGACGACGCCGCCGAGAATGCGCCAGCTTACGCCCCAGGACGTTGTCCAGCAATACTGGCGCTCGTTGTTGCGATCCAGAAACTGGATATCGAACGCTCTGGAGAAATTCTGGCCCAGATTGTGACTCGTGCCGGACTGGAGCGCGCGTTTGTCACCCATCATCGCTTCGATGGTATAGGTGTGCATCGCGCCCGCGAACTTTTCCGAATCGCTCTTG
>QGUR01000379.1 GCA_003242205.1 Chloroflexota bacterium
CCCTTGTACATGGGTCCGCTCCCGTTTTTCTCCCGCCCGGTTCGGATTCCAACCCGGACGCCGGACTGCCGCTGACCTTCGAGGACGCCCTGACCTTCGTCGCCGAAAATAGCGCTGTGGAAAACAATGCCATCACCAAGCAGGGCTTCATGGATATCGGCTCTGGCCTCTTCGACGCTCAGGAATTTATCGCCTACATCTGGAGCGCGGGCGGCGAACTGTACTACGAGGATGGGTCGAGCGCTTTCGACAGCCCGGAGACGGCCGAGGCGATGCAGTTCATGTACGACCGCCGTCGCATAATTTTGCCGACCGAAACCACCGCCGGCCTGCCGCCGATTGAAGGTTATCCGATCATGTCGGGCAACGTCATCAGCGGTATCTTCCCGATGTGGAACATGCCGCCGGTCGACGACGAAGCGTGGGAAAACATCGCCATGGCGCCCTATCCTGCCGGGCAGAACGGCCAGCCCTTGATCCAGGTCTTTATCGACTGGCTGGCGGTTCCGGCCTATGCGCCGAATCCGGAGCTGGCGGTTGAATTCCTCAAGTTCATCGGCAGCAAGGACAACGCCATCGCGCTGAGTAATGTCGCCGGGTTCACGCCTGTGCGTCAGGATGCATGGGAAGAGCTGCGTGCTTCCAGCCCGGTGTGGAACAACCTGCTCGATCTGGCGGTGGAATATGGCCGCAGCTTCTCCGACATCCGCGCCAGCGCCGAACTGCGCCCGCTGATCGTCGAACAGATGACGCTCTATCTCACCGACCAGCAGAGCCTGCAGGACACGCAGCGCAATCTCAAGGACGAGTACGACGCAATTCTGGAAGAGAACGGCTACCTGAATTAGCCGGGCTCCTCGTAAGCCAGTGGAGAGCGGCCCCGGTGTCGCTCTCCACTACTGGTGGCGGTTAGCAGCACCGGGCGCAATGGCGTTCATCCCAGGCGCAGGTAAAAGACATTATGCAGGTCGCTTTACAATACCAACTTCAAAACCTCGGTTGGGCATTCGCGACAGTCATCTTCATCATTGTTGGCAGCCTGGCCGTCGCTTATGTCGCCAAAACGGTCGCCCGCTGGCGCGGCAGCACGCCCGCCACGCAACGCCGCGCATTCTGGGGCTTTCTCTTTGCCTCGCCCTGGATCATCGGGTTTGTGATCTTCGTGCTCGGCCCGTCGCTCACCTCGCTGTACTACAGCTTCACCAATTACAAACTCGGCTCGGCCATCGAATGGAACGGGATCGACAACTATCGCCAGTTCATCCTCGGAGAAGGCGCTTACGGCCGCCGCTTCAAACAGGCGATGTTCAACTCGTTCTACTATGCCGTCGTCGGCGTGCCACTCCAGATTATCGCCGCGCTCGGCATGGCGATCCTGCTGAACCAGAAGATTCGTGGCATCCGGATTTTTCGCCTGATCTTCTACACACCCGTCATTCTGGCGGGCGGCCCGGCCATTCTGCTGGCCTGGCGCTATATGCTCAACGCGAATGGCGGCTTCATCAATACCGCCATGCAGAGCCTCGCGCAGAAGTTCTTTTTGTTCGACTGGCTTTATCGTGGCTTCATTTTCGGCATGGAGGCATTTAACGGTCTGTACGCCGGGTTGTCTCGCGGCGATCCAATCGGGCCGTTCAAGTACGCCATTCCCTCCCTGCTCGCCGTGCTGGCGCTGGCAACGCTGGCAGGCAGCGATTGGACACCCGGAAAACGCGAGCGCGCAATCCGCATTGTCGAAATTCTTGCCGTGACCATCGGCCTGATCCTGTTTGCCAATGGCATTGTTGCGGAACCGGTCGATCCTCTATGGATCGTCGCCGGCGGTCTGCTTACCGGCGGCATGGCACTGGCGTATACCCTGCGCGGGCGCGCGAAAGCGGCGCGCAATGTCGCCATTGGCGGAATAGTGCTGGCGGGTGTCGTGCTGGCTGGCGTCCTGTTGCACCCATCCACCGAAGAAGCGTCGTTCGATGTCACACCGTATCTGCTGGCCCTCGCCGCCGCAGCGGCCCCACTGGCGCTCAGCCTGTTTCTCCCCCTTCAGCGGCGGTGGGTGCTGGCAGTTGGCCTTGGCCTGCTGGTCGTTATTCTGGCGGTGGCGATTGTGCCCCAGCAGTTCGGCGGCACGCGCTGGCAGCTTCCGCTGCGCTACCTGACCTTGCAGACGGCGCTTGAACAACCCGACAGCACGGATTACCTGACCGCCGTTTACCCGGTTGAGACGCCTTCCGCCTTTTGGTTCTACGGCGCGCTGGCAGCGGTGCTCGTTGGCGCGATGTGGCTTGGCACACGCCACGAACGCGCGCGGCGCTGGCTGGTAAACGGCGCGCTGGTCATATTTGGTCTGCTTCTGATCGGCTCCACGCTGGACGGCATCCGCTACTTCAACGCCTTCGACCAGATTGCCGCCGCCACCGGCAGCCCGAATTATCATTTCTCGCTCTTCCGCTCAGCCATCAGCACCATCCCCGACAACACGCGCGTGCCGCTGTGGCTCACCAGCGAGCTTTGGTCGAAGCCGGCGCTCATCCTGATCACAATGTGGAGTTCGGGCGCATCGATGTTGATCTTTCTGGCGGCGCTTAAGGGCGTGCCGCAATCGCTCTACGAAGCGGCAGAGGTCGATGGCGCAAACCGCCTGCAAAAGTTCTTCAAGATCACACTGCCGATGATTTCGCCCGCCATGTTCTACAACATCGTCATCGGGCTGATCGCAGCGCTGCAAACTTTTGAAACCGTCTACATCCTGCAAACGCCGAACACGGTTGACAGCGTACGCTCCGCCGCGTTCTTCCTGTACGAGCGCACCTTCCGTGAGCAGGCAATCGGTCAGGGCGCGTCATTGTCCTGGATTCTGGCAGTCATCATCGTCGTGCTGACCGTGATGCAGTTCCGTTACAGCCGCTGGGTACACTACGAGGTTTAGTTATGGACGTCGCACGACGTTACTCGCAGGACAAGCCAGTCGCCGTCAACGTGCCACGCTGGCGCTCGCCCGTCTGGCAACATCTACGCACGGCGCTTATTTACGCGGTGTTGCTTGCGGCCTCGGCGTTCTTCCTCTTCCCGATGGCGTGGATGGGCGGCACATCGCTAAAGACGATTGAGGAAGTCGGCCAGCCACAGCTTAACCTGCTGCCCATGTCGCCGCAGTGGCAAAACTATGCCAAGCTGTTTCAGGAAGAGCAGTTCTACCGGGCATACGCCAACAGCATTTTTGTGACTGCCGTCGTGTTGTTCGGCACGGTGACGTCGATCTCGCTCGTCGCGTTTTCGTTCGCCCGTCTGGAATGGCCCGGAAAGCGCATCGTCTTTGCGCTCATGCTCAGCACGTTGATGTTGCCCGCACAAGCGACACTCGTCCCGCAGTATGTACTGTTCTTCAATCTGGGCTGGATCCGCACCTTTAACCCGATCACGATTCCCGGCTTCTTCGCGGGCGGCGCGGCGCTGGTGTTCCTGCTGCGCCAGTTCATGATGGGCATTCCCAAAGAGCTTGATGAAGCCGCCATGATCGACGGGGCGAACCCGCTGCAAATCTGGTGGCACATCATTATGCCGCTGTCGCGCCCGGCGATCGCCACGGTGACGGTTTTCCTGTTTGTGGGCCAGTGGAACAACCTGATTAACCCGCTGCTCTACCTGCAGAAAGCCGAGCTTTATACGATGCCGATTTATGTGGCGCAAAAGCACAACCTGCAGGAATCGCCCATCCCGTGGAACGACATCATGGCGGCAAGCGTGCTGTTTGTGATTCCGGTGCTGGTCGTATTCCTGCTCACACAGCGGTACTTCATCGAGGGCATTACGCTGACCGGAACCAAAGGCTGAAACGCGAGCAACTCACCGGGCGACACGCGTCGCAGGACTGCCAACCGCCCCGGAAGGA
>QGUR01000380.1 GCA_003242205.1 Chloroflexota bacterium
GCAAGAGGGATTCAGCACCGGAAACGGGCTTGTCTTTTTGCGGCCTTTGCTATGCTTCCGCAAATACCGTTGTGGTCCGCGGGGCGCTCGTGGTGCAGAACCAGCCCTTTATCGAACAACTGACCGGCGATCGAACGGGGTTGGAAACCATCTCTCTGGCCGAACACACGCCCCCCGGCGCGACGCTGATGATCCCATGGGGGAGCCGGCATTTCGCCGTTGGCTTTGCGCGAGACGTGCTGGGCATGCTCGACCACCTGCAACTGGTCGATCACAAAGCGAATTTCCGCGATCTGGCAGCGGATGGCCTGCTGGTCACGCCTGAATACACGTTCTACAATCATCCGGTAACGTGGTGGCAGGAGCAGATCGGAGCGCCGGTCTATCTTTCGGCGGCCGCGCCGTTGCTGGTGCAAATCAGCCTGACGCCGGAACGCGCTCCCGCGGTGAACGCGCTCGACACCATAGACAGCGCGATCGAATGTCATGATGATGCGATCTGGCTGCGCGTCACCTGGGCCAGCCCGCAAACGCCGGAGGCCGACCTGAGCGTCTTCGTCCATCTGCTCGACGACAACGGCGCGGTCATCGCTCAAGCGGACCAGTCCGCGCCGGTCTACGGCTGGCGGCCGCTGACAGGCTGGCTGCCCGGCGAGGCCGTGTCGGATATCTACGCGCTTCCGGCAGCGACCGGCGCAAGCACGATTCGTTATGGTCTGTACTACCAGCGCCCGGATGAGTCATTCGAAAATGTGCTCGAATACGAGCTACCGGTAACCTGCGCGGCATGAGGAACAGCTTGAAACCAGGAAATGACGCCCCTCTCGCCCTCCGGCCAGCGCCATTGCTAAAAATGGCGATTTTGCTGGCCCTTGCCACGGTGCTGGCCGCGTGTGGAGCCGAACCATCACCGACGCCGGTCGCGCTGGCCCCCACCAACGCACCGAAACTGCTGGCGACCGTCTATATGTCGCCGACGCCGAACCCGGCGGAGCAGCAGGCAACACGGCTGGCCTCGCGCCCGACAACCGCTCCCCCGACGGCAACCGCAACCGCGACGCCGACCGTCTATATCGGCACGTTTCTGGGCGAAGCCGCCAGTCTGGATGACGTTTCCAGCATCGCCGCTGTTGTGTCTCTAGAGGCAACCAGCGCTCGGCCAGCCGCCCTGCCCGACCGGCTCTCGATCTGCCCTATGCCGCCGGACGAACGCTTTGGCACAAACTGGCGAACCGCGACGGACCTCGTCTCCTCTATCGGCTGCCCCGCCGATATCGCGGTTCCTTACAGCGGGCGAGCGCAGGTTTTCGAGCGCGGCGTCATGTACCTGACGCCCGACGGCGAACTGTGGGCCATCGCCTCAGGTGGGCCGGGCGAGGGCCGGTTCTGGTATGCCGCCGGCGCACCTCAGACGAACGGCGAACCGGGCGCTCCGCCGCCGGGCCTCAACCCACCCGCGCCGCGTTTTCTGCCCTACTGGCAGGGACTGCCGGAACTGCAGGACGCAATGGGTTGGGCGCGCACAGCCGAACGCGGCAACGACTTTGTGATCCAACTCTTCCAGAACGGCACGCTGCTGCTGGATGCCAGCGCCGGGCAGGTCTTCATCCTGATGACGGCAGGCGACCGCGGGCCCGCTTATGGCCCTTACTGAGCGCGCCGGCATGCCCGAACGGCTTGACAGTTATCTGGCAGCGTGGGGTTTGTCCGACCCAAAACCGCTGGCGCAGACGGTCACCAGTCACGTGTACACCGTTTCCTACAAGGGAACAACCGCGGTCCTCAAGCTGCTGACCGATGCCGGATGGGAGGAACGTACGGGCGCGCGAGCGCTGGATTATTACGGCGGGCACGGCGCGGTGCGAATTTTCCGCTACGACGATCACGCGCAATTGCTGGAATATGTGGACGGCGAGGATTTGATCCCACTCGTTAAGCGCGGCGAGGATGAACGAGCCACGGAAATCATCGCAAACGTGCTCAACAAGCTGCATCAGAGCCAGCCCGGCGTTCACCTGCCGGCGTTGACTCCGCTCCGCAAATGGTTCCGGCAACTGTTCGCCCGCGCCGACCGCGACCGCCAGCAGGGCGTCGAGTCGATCTTTGTGCGTGCAGCCACAGTTGCCGGGAAGTTACTTTCAGAATCCGAGCCGCCGCACGTGCTCCACGGCGACATCCATCACGAAAATATCCGCTATAGCGCCAGGCGAGGCTGGCTGGCATTTGACCCGAAAGGGCTGCTGGGGGAGCGGGCTTTTGATGCCGCCAACACGCTCTATAACCCCGTCGCCATGCCTGCCCTGATCGAAGATGAAGCGCGCCTGTTGCGAAATGCCGGCATCCTCTCACGCGCGCTCGGCATCGACTTCAACCGTCTGCTCAGCTTCGCTTTCGTCTATGGCTGTCTGAGCGCGGTCTGGTGGCTGGATGACGGTAAAGAGCCAGGCAGCGAGCTTCGCATTGCCGGGATCATTGAACGGCATATCGAATATCCCCTGCGGCACTGACTCTGTACAAAGAAAAGCCCGCTTCTTAGCTAATCCAGCCGGCTCGCCCGCAGCACACCGGGATCGGCTCTGTTGAGCAGCATATCGACGGCGCGTTCGGCCACGCCCGCGCCGAGCGCCAGCCCATGTCCGTTGAAGCCAACCGCAAAGCCAACGTTCGGCTTGCCCGGCAACGTGCCGACAAGCGGCAGGCCATCCGGCGTGAACCCCATGATTCCCGCCCAACGCCGCTCAACCGGCTCCTCAACATCGGGGAATTTGGCGCGCAGGTAGGCGTCCAGCACGCGCTGCACCGGATCGGTCACACGGTCGTCGGTGGTATCGTGCTCCAGCGGCTTGTTCTGCTTGCGCCCGCCTCCGATCAGCAGCCGCCCGTCGAACGTCGTGCGGTAGTACATAAAACCATAATCGCTATAGCCACAGGTATTCAGAATTGACGGATCTTTCAGCGGCGCAGTCACCAGACACTGCGCCCGCGTGGGGATAACACGCCCGATGAAGTACGGGTCAATGTGGACGGAATAGGCATTGGTGCACAACATCACATGCCGCGCTTCAAACCGGTACTGGCGCGTGTAGACCGTCACGACGTCGGGTCTTTCCTGGCGAATGGCGTACAGTTCGTTGTTGGCGACCAGTTCCGCGCCGCTCGCCTTGTAAAGCTGCTGTACCAGTTCGTAGGGCTGCACCGCGCCGTCCCATGGCTGTTCGATGGCAGCGAAATAACCACGCCGCAGCGGGTCCGTGCTGTGAAACTCGACTTCCAGCCCATCGGCCTGCATGGCCCGTGCCGCTAGTTCCAGATCGCGCGCTTCTTCGGCGCTTTCGGCCAGCAGAAGCGAACCACACTGCGTCATCCGCACATCCGTGCCCGCGGCGATCCGCCGCCAGAAAGCGTGCGTCTGCGCCGATAGCTGCCAGAGTTCGCGCGTCGTTTCGTGCCCATAGCGTTCGATCGCGCGGTGATAATACGTGTCCAACCCGGTGATCATAAACCCGGCGTTACGGCTGCTCGCGCCGAGCGCCACGTCACGCATTTCGGTGATCGTCACCTGCCGCCCTGCCTGCGCTGCGAAGTACGCCACCGCGCAGCCCACGAGCCCTGCGCCCACCACCAGAAAGTCGACTTCACGCAACGGCTGTGTATCGTCTGCCTGCCAGATTGAGACTGTCATGGAAGATCCTCTTAAAGAAGCAATAAAACAGGGGCGGCCCATTCACCGCGGCCACCCCTGTACCATTCTAGCGACGGCCCGCCGCCGCGACAACGAAGCTAGCTGGCCCTCACGACCACCGTCCCGGCCAGTTTGTCGTGCCAGCCCTGGCGCTGACCGTCAAACGCGGCCCAGAACCAGCCCAGACCGTACAAAGCCGTGT
>QGUR01000067.1 GCA_003242205.1 Chloroflexota bacterium
CCCGGCAAGCGCAAGGCGGGTGGTGATAGCGATCCGCGCCGCGCGGGGGGGCGGCAGGCGCGTCATGCGCCGGGCCTTGTCGGTATCGAGGTGGGCGACGAGAAACACGCGCCGTTTGATTTCGCCCGCCGGCGCAATGCGCGCGACCACGTTCTGACTCGTGCCCTGAGCCAGCATCCGCAGGTAAGACGGATGGCGCAACGACAGCGCGTTCGCCAGCGCGCGCGCGACGCCCAGCATCACCAGACCGCCCACCGCCTGCCCGAAACGCCCGCCAAGCAGCGGGGCCAGCGTACCGGCACAGAGATAGGGCGCGGCCAGCCAGCCGCTGGTTTCCGGGCTGGTGAAGAACTGATCGCGCACGTCGTCAATGCCCATGCTTTCGAGCGCCTCGCGCACGTATTCGGCGGCGCGGCGCTCGTTGCGCGAGGTCGGGGGCCGGGGGCCGATCTGGTCGCACAGGACATGGATATGTTTCAACAGTTGCTCAGCCTGAAAGCTGGCCTGAACGGTTTCCGGCATGATGCGTTTCTCCGGGAAATTCGCTCATAACGCGTCGGGGAATCATAACACCCGGCTTGGGTTGGCTGCTACTCAATTGGTATCAACTGCGCTATACTTTGCTGTCAATCCGGGCAGTTGAAACAGAATTTTCATATTTTAGGCATACAACGCGGGAGTTGAGGGGAACATGCGAGCGTCAGTATTGCAGGAAAACCTCGCGAGAGGCTTAAGCATCGTCAGCCGCGCTGTCGATTCCCGGCCGACGTTGCCGGTGCTGGCGAACGTCCTCCTGGCGACCGAAGACTCGCGGTTAAAGCTCTCGGCAACCAACCTGGAGCTGAGTATCACCACCTACATCGGCGCCAAGGTTGAAAAAGCGGGTGCGATTACGTTACCGGCAAAAACATTCGCCGAACTGGTGAACAATCTTTCACCAGAGCGCGTTGATCTGGCGCTCGACCCGGCAACGCAAACGGTTAACGTGCGCTGTGGCACAACCAATTCAAATATTAAGGGCATCAGCGCGAGCGAATTCCCCATGATCCCTCAGGGCGGAGAAAATGACGTTACCATGCCGGGCCGCTTGCTGAGAGACATGATTAACCAGACGGTGTTCGCCGCCGCCAAGGAAGACAACCGGCCCATTCTGACCGGGGTCTACACGGAATTCGACGGCGATGTGGTGACGATGGCCGCCGCCGATGGCTACCGGCTGGCAGTGCGAACCGCCCGGCTGGAAAACCACTCTTTCGATAAACCTCTGGACATGGTCATTCCGGCGCGGTCACTGGCAGAAGTCGCCCGCATCATCGACGACGATGACGAAGAGGTTGGCATCACGCTGCCCGGCGAGCGCGACGTGGTCATGTTCCGTACTGAATACACGGAAATCACCTCGCAGCTTCTGGAAGGCCGCTTCCCCGATTTCAGCGCGATCATTCCCAAGACGTACAGCACGGCGACGACCGTCTACACCACCGATCTGCTGCGCGCCTGCAAGCGAGCGGAGATTTTCGCCCGCGACAGCGCCAACAGCGCGCGTCTGTTCGTCAAGCCGCCGAACAGCCCCGGCGAACCGGGTGAGATCATGGTCATCGGCAGAAGCGCCGAACGAGGCGACAACGAAGGCATGATCGACGCCAGCGTGGAAGGCGAGCCGCTGGAAGCATCGTTCAACATTCGCTATCTGATTGACGTGCTGAACGTCATTCCCGACGAGCGCGTGGTGCTGGAAAGCAACGGCCCGTCTCATCCCGGCGTGCTGCGTCCTGACGGGCGTGACGATTTCATCACCGTCATCATGCCGATGTCGATCACGCGCTAGGCAGGCGCGGCAACGCGTCATCCCAACCGGCTGAAACGCTGATACGATCAGGAGCGTCACATAACCGTGGCGCTCTTTTCGTGTTGCTCACAGGCATGGCCGTCCATCCGGCTCACCAGACGCAGGGTTTGCTACAATAAAACTGCTACCCGCAACAGCGCCGCCGCAATTCACCGAGCAGCGACGGCCTCGGCCCATGCGCGGCTGCGCCCATTCCCGACAGACGTTGTTAACTCTAAGGAATCTGTGCCGTTATGTCGTTTCCCCTCTCCGTCCTTGATGTCACGCCGGTTATCTCCGGCGCTTCCAGCGCGCAGGCGCTGCGTAACACGATTGATTTGGCCCGCTTTGTCGACGCGCGCGGTTATACGCGCTTCTGGCTGGCCGAGCATCACAATTCGCCCGGAATCGCCAGCACGACGCCGGACATTATGATCGCGCGGGTGGCCCGCGAAACCCGGCATCTGCGCGTTGGCTCCGGCGGCGTGATGCTGCCCAACCACGCGCCGCTGAAGGTGGCGGAATCCTTCCGCCTGCTGGAAGCGCTCTATCCGGGGCGCATCGACCTCGGCATCGGCCGCGCGCCGGGAACCGACATGGCGACCGCGCTGGCGCTGCGGCGGTCGGAAGCCCTGCTCAACGCCGACAACTTCCCGCAGGAACTGGCGGAACTGGTCGCGTTTGCAACCGGCTCGTTCCCCGACGGCCATCCGTTCAAATCGATTACGGCCTATCCCAATGATGTGCCACTGCCGCCTATCTGGCTGCTAGGATCGAGCGGGTTCAGCTCGCAGTTGGCCGCCCAGCGCGGCACAGGGTTTGCCTTCGCGCATCATATCAACGCGCGGGCAGCCATTCCGGCCATGCTGACCTATCGCCAGAACTTCCGCCCGTCGGAGCAGTTTCCACGACCACACGCCATCCTCGCGGCTTCGGTCATCTGCGCCGAAACCGACGAGGCGGCGGAAGATCTGGCGCTGACATTCGCGTTCGTCTTTTTCAGCCTGCAAACCGGGCGTTCCGGCCCGATGCTCAGCCCGGAGGAGATTAAGGCGCTGCCACTGACCGATATCGAGCGCGCCATGCTGCGGGCCATCATGGATCAGCATATTGTCGGCAGCCCGGCTACGGTTCGCGCGCGGCTGAGCGAGCTGATCGAACAGACGCAGGCCGACGAACTGATGGCGCTGACCGTCGTGGCCGACCACGAGGCGCGCCTGCGCTCGTATGACCTGCTGGCGCAGGCGTTCAACGTGCAGCCGGTGGCGGACGCCGAGCACACTCCGGAACAATAGGCGACTGTTTACCGGCGTCCATGCACGGTCTGGCGTTAGGAAAAGCCGCCCGGTTCCTTGTCAGGTTTTTCCGCAACAGAAACCGCATTTTGCCCGACACAAGTATCGGGGTTTGCCTGCTACACCGCCGTTCCATTCTCCCCTACTATGGAGGCATCAAACGAGATCACAGACAGCGCACATCAGGCGCACAAAAGGAAAGACGCTCATGGCTCGCTCGCTCAAACTCAACTCCACCACTGTCGTGCAGGACCCACCGTTCGCTCGCCTGCTGTTCAGCGATACCCGCTTCGCCATCATCTGGACGGCGGTACGCATCTTCATCGGCTACCAGTGGCTCTCCTCCGGCCTCGGCAAGCTCGTTAATCCCGCGTGGATAGACAGCGGTGAAGCGCTTCAGGGCTTCTTCCTGCGCGCCGTCGCCATCCCCGAAACCGGCAAACCGGCCATCGCTTTCGACTGGTATCGCAGCTTCCTGCAGGGCATGCTCGACAGCGGCGCTTACACCTGGTTTGCCAAGGTGATCGTCTTCGGTGAAATTATGGTCGGTGTCGGCCTGATCCTGGGCGCGTTTGTCGGAATTGCCGCCTTCTTTGGAGCGTTCATGAACTGGAACTTCATCATGGCGGGCACGGCGAGCACCAACGGCCTGCTGCTGGTCCTGTCGATCCTGCTGATCCTGGCGTGGAAGACAGCGGGCTACTACGGGGCAGACTACTTCCTGCTGCGGCTGCTGGGCACGCCATGGGGACGGTCGAAAGCAGAGACAGAGACAGCGACAACCGCCAAAAGTCCCAGCGCCGCCTAGAGCGAGACACAAAGGCTAACTAAAGAGAGCGTCACGCTAATGTGACGCTCTCTTTGTTTTTGCCGGCGATCAGGGTGTCAGCGTGCCCAGAACGTCACGATTCGCTTCGGCGGTACATCGACCGTAAAGGCACGGCTGCCATCCAGCGAACGCGCCTCGCCTAGCGGCGTTTCCAGCAGGTTGACCGGCGTCACGCTCTGAACCGGCAGGCCGAAGGTCACACGGCCTGAAACCGCCTCGTCCGCGCTGTTGTAAAAGCGCACGATAAAGCCTTCGCCCGCTTCCGCCGGTTTGATGCTGGTGAGCACCAGCGCGGCAGGTTCGACCGATACCAGCGAACCGGAAGGCGGCAACGTCCCGGCGCTGAGCGGAACCGCAAGCGCGCGGAGTGGCGCTTCAAAGGCAAATGCCTGCGCCGCGCCCGCGTCGAGATCCGCGCCAAACGGAATGATGCTGTACTCGAAGATGTGCTCGCCCAGACACTGCGCGCCCGGCGTCGCCAGCGCCGGCCCGGCGTGACCGATACGGTTGGCCAAATCCTCGCGCGAAAGCCAGCCCACGCAGCGCAGCAGCGTCAGCGCCAGCGTTGCGCCCTCGTCGCCGGGGATAAGCTCGTATTCCGGCAGGCCACGGGCCGCGATCATCAGCCCGTGCTCGCCGTCGGTCACGGCGACAAACGCCCGCTGGGGCGCGGTCGGCTGGGGCAACTCCTGATATTCCGACGGGTCGTAATCGCCAATCGGCGCGCGGCGAATCCGGTCGAAATGGCTGTCGGCAATGGCGATATCGCTCTTGATCGGCGTCGGGAACAGCACGCGCAGCCGGTGATCCTCGGCGCGGTTCACGACCGTCGTGCGAATGTCCACGCGCCCCACGCCCGGCACAAGCTGGGCAGTCGTCGTCACGCGCAGCACTTCGACCGGCGTGCTGTGTTCTTCGTACTCCGGCTCGTTGCGCGCCAACTGAATCAGGCGATTGACGCGGAAGCGGCGGTCGCGCAGCGACAGACCGAGCGGCACTTCCAGTTCCATGACGACGGTCAGCGTCTGGCCTTCGGGGCCGAGATCGACCGCCTGCACGAGAGGCGACTGGCGCGGCGTATCGACAACCGTGTCGTATTCCACCGGGCAGAAGTTGTACTCATCGCCGCGGTCGCCCTCGTCGCGGAAACGGTTCAAACCGCTGTAGGTAACGCCCGTGCGCTTGTCGGTAATCGTCAGCGTTCCGCCGGTGGTGTCAGCCTCGACGCGGAACCATTCGTTCTCGATGGCGCGCTGGCGCAGGCCGTCGCCGGTCGCGCGCTCCGACTTGCCCGGCACATTGTGCAGGCGATAGCTGCGATAGCCGACACCGGGAACGTCTTCGGCGACGAAAGCCAGCCGGTGATAGCCCGCCAGATAAATCGTCAACTCGCAGCTTTCGACGTCGCGCAGGTCGCGGCGCAGCGTATCGGCAAGCTGCGCGAAATCGCCGATTTGCCCGGTGTGATATTCCGGAAAGACGACCTCCAGCCGCGCGGTTTTGCGATCTTCGGACAGCCAGACGCGTACATCGCGCACCAGCCGCCAGCCATAAAAGCCGACCTCAATATCGTCGATAAACTGCATCAGTTCGTCATGCGTCAGCGTGCGCCGCTGGTCGATCGTGTCATTGGCGGAAAGCCAGCGCGCCGGAACCCGCTGCCCGCGGTCGTCGAGCAGTTCATAAGTGCGGCCCGCGCCCGGCCAGGGGACGTCAACTTCGATACGGGCCGTCGCCACCGGCTGCGCCGGGTTGTAAACCAGCACCGCGACATCGCCGCCGCCCTGAACGACGCTGTACGTCGGCAGTTCGCCTTCCTGAACGGACTCAGGCGCGGGCAGGGCCGCGGTATTGATCGACGCCGCCAGATCGCGCAGCGAGGCCGTCGTGACCTCCTCGGCAATCTGGTCGGTCCAGTCAAAGCGGGTCCGCATTTCCTCGTGGACCTGATCGATCGAACAGCCGCAGATGGAATCGTGCGGGTGGTTCTGAATCAGGTAGCGCCACGCACGCCAGACCTCGCCATGGCGGTCGCGCCCGCCAAGCGCGCGCACAAACGCGGCCAGCGGTTCGGCCAGCCGCTCCAGCGCGACCTGTGAAGCGTGGTTGCGCTGCTTGATCCACATGCGTGTGGAAAGCACGCCCGGCAACAGGTTATAGCGCTGCGAATTGCGTAGTTCGCCACGAATGACCGGCAGTTCGTCCGCCCGATCGCCCAACGCCTCTCGCAGTTCGTGCAGGTAGCCGTGCAGCGTGCCGTGTTTCAATCGCGCCTGCCCCGCCAGCCGCTCGTTGGCCGCGGCGATCAGCCCCGGCAGTTCGGGTTGGGGCATCATGTGATCGGTCCCGCTTAGAAACAGCAGGTGGCGGGTATGCCCGTGCGGGGCCAGCGCGTCGATTTGCCGGTTCACCACACGCACGAACGCCTGCGGGCTGGGCGGAACCCAGGCGAGATTGCCATAGCCCGCGCGCAGATAGATCGTGAAAATGCGCGTGCCATCCGGCGCTTCCCACCACAGTTCGGTCGGCTCATAGGCCAGCCCGCGTTGCAGCGCCACCGCCTCTAAGCCGACGCCGGCCAGAATCTGCGGCAGTTGCGCGATATGCCCGAACGGGTCGGGCGTGTAACCGATCGGCATGCGCGCGCCAAAATCGGCACAGACTTTCGCGCCCAGAATCAGATTGCGAACCGTTGCCTCGGGGCTGACGAGAAACTCATCGGGGAGAATGTGCCATGGCCCGATGCTCAGCCTGCCATCGACGATCAGCTTGCGAATGGTCGCCTCGCGCTCCGGTCGAACGTCGAGGTAATCGCCCAGCATGATGGTCTGCCCGTCCAGCAGGAAATAACGGTAGTCAGGATCGGACTCCATGATCTCCAGAAGGCGATCCATCATCTCAACAAGCTGCAGGCGAAACTCCTGAAACGAGCGATACCATTCCCGATCCCAGTGGGTATGGGAAACAATCGTGATCTCATAGGGCGGATTGGACATGTCAGGGACCTTTAGCGCGGTTGGAGGTCTATTGTTCGTATAACTTACACAATAAAAGCGCTTGCCCAAACCAACGAATTTTATTAAGGTCAGGGCTAACGCGCGTTAGTGGATTATACTGCAGTTTCGGAGATGAGCAAGAAGCGCACGACAATGGAGGATGTCGCAAAGGCGGCGGGTGTCTCCAGAACGACAGTCTCGTTCGTTCTGAACAACATCCCCAACAGCAATATCGCCGACGCGACACGAGAGCGCGTGCTTCAGGTGGCCCGGGAGCTGGACTATGCGCCGAACACGCAGGCGCTCAATCTGGTGACAGGCCGCACGATGATGATCGCGCTGGTTGTACGCAAAACCACCCATCAGATGGCGAGCGACGCCTTTCTCGGCGCGGTCATCGAAGGCATCATGCAGGCGATTGAGCCGCATGGCTATCATCTCATGATCCACGCCGCGCAGCCGGATGGCGTGAACAGCACCTATCGCGACCTGATCCGAACGCGCAAGGCCGACGGTCTGGTGATTTCATCGCCTATGGTGAGTGACGCCGAAGTTCGCCTGTTGCACGACGAAGGCACGCCGGTCGTGCTGCAGGGCGCGTCGACCATGGAAGGGGTCGCCAGCATCGACGTCGACAACGAGCAAGGCGCGTATGACGCCGTCCGGCACCTGATCGAGCTGGGCCATCGCCGTATCGGCCACATCAGTAACGCGCCGTTTTCTTATGCCGCAAGCTGCGAGCGGCTGAACGGCTACCGGAAGGCGCTGGCCGAAGCGGGTATCCCGTTCGACAGGGCGCTGGTGCGCGAGGGCAACTTTACCGCTGAGAGCGGTTACGAGCCGATGTACGCGCTGCTCGATCTTGAGGATCGACCGACTGCTGTTTTCATTGGCAGCGACGAAGTCGCGCTGGGCGCGCTTGACGCAGCCCGGCAACGGGGCATTACAGCGCCGGACGATCTGTCAGTCATCGGTTTTGATAACCTTCCGGTGGGCCGGTATCTGCAACCGCCGCTGACGACGGTGCATTTGCCCGCTTTTGATCTGGGGCGAGAGGCTGGTAATATGATCCTGGCCCTGGTACGCAGCGAGCACCTGCCCCGCTTGAAGGTCTCGTTGCCCACCCGATTAATCCTGCGCGGGTCTACCGCGCCAGTACCGGCATGAAAGGAGGTTAACGACCGAGACTTTCTTTGCACCAACTGCTATACCTTGTCCGAATAGTTACTTCAAGGAGCAGTCCAGTGAGCAAGCGTTTTACTCTGATTCTCATGCTTGTCGCGGCACTCACGCTCGCCGTCGCCCCGATGACGAGCGCGCAGGATGATGTCCGCTTTGTTTCCTTTATGACCACCTTCGGCGGCTCCGAGCTTGACGCGCTGATGCAGTCGCTCAACGCCTTCACCGAGCAGACCGGTATTCAGGTCATCGTGGAAAGCAACCGCCAGCTCGTGCCGATCCTCCGCACCCGTATCGCCGGTGGCAGCCCGCCCGATGTGGCGCTGATTCCGCAGCCCGGCAACGTTGCTGAATTCGCCCGTCAGGGCGCGCTGGTCCCGCTGGTGAACGCCGATGGCAGCCCCGGCCTGATCGACCAGGAACTGCTCGACGCGAACTACGCGCCCGGCATCCAGTCGCTCGGCATCGTGGACGGCGCGGTTTACGGCGTGCTGGCGAAGGCCAACTCCAAGAGCACCATCTGGTACAAGCCGCCACAGTTTGAAGAACTCGGCCTCGAAGTCCCGACGACGTGGGATGAACTGATGGCCGTGCAGCAGGCGTTCCTCGACGCCGGCATCACCCCGTGGTCGATCGGCGGCGGCGACGCCTGGACGCTGACCGACTGGTTCGAGAACATCTACGCCCGCGTGGCCGGCCCGGAGATGTACAACCAGTTGTTCGTGACCCACGAAGTTTCGTGGACCGACCCGACCGTTGTCGAGGCGATGGAACTGTTGGGCCAGGTTCTGCACCCGGCTGACGAAAAGCTGGCCGGCGGCGCGGAAGGCACGGTAGCGACCGACTTCATCACCGCCGCGAACATGGTCTTCCGTCCCGACAACCCGGAAGCCGCCATGTACTATGAGGGCGGTTTCATGGGCGGCATCATCGCCAACAACTTCCCCGAACTGACGCCGGTCGAGGACTTCAGCGCTTTCCTCTTCCCGCCGATTAAAGAGGAGCATGGCGCTCCGGTCGTCGGCGGCGGCGACCTGCTGGTTGCCTTCACCGATCGTCCGGAAGTGGCCGAACTGATCCGCTGGATGGCCAGCCCCGAAGGCAACACGCTGTGGGCTGAAACCGGCGCGATCGTGTCGCCGAACATCAACGTGTCGCTCGATGTCTACTCGCCGCTGGGCGCGCTGGACGCCGAGCAGGTGGCGGGCGCCGAAGTCTTCCTGTTCGACGGTTCGGACCTGATGCCGAGCGCCGTCGGCAGCGCGATGAGCTCCGCGCTTCAGGGCTATGTCGCCGATCCCGACAGCCTGATGGAGCAGCTGCAGTTCATCGAAGACACGGCTGCGACCAGCTACTAATCTCTGTCATGCGGCTCGTCGGGGGACATGCGCGCCACGCTCCCCGGCGCGCCGCATGTCTGTCTGACGGAGCGAGGGCGCGCTTGGCCGCGCCCTCGTTCCCGGTGCAATCTCTTTGAATCGCCAGCCGCCAGTCGGGCGGAAAGTCACAATGAGGCGCTTTCCTCGAAGGCCCGGGCAGGAAGAACGAAGAGGTCCTCATGAAAAAGAACCCGGTTTTAGGATGGGCGTTTGCGCTTCCGGCCGTAATTCTGCTGATTTTATTCCTGATCTACCCGACGCTCCGCACCATACAACTGAGTTTTACGCAGGGAATTGCCTTTAGGCCGGAGCCATACGTCGGGCTGGATAACTACATCACGCTGTTCACGCGCGATCCCTTTTTCTTCAACTTACGCAACTTCCCCCCCACAGGCGCGTTCTTCACAACCATTCTCTGGCTGATCCTGTTCGTGCCGATTGTCATTGGCCTGGGCCTGATGATCGCGGTCATGGCGAACGCCGTGCGCTACGAAGTCGCCATCAAGACGATTGTCTTTTTGCCGATGGCGATTTCTTTCACGGCGGCGGGCATTATCTGGCGTTTCGTCTATAGCCCCGACCCGAACACCGGCCTGCTCAATGCCTTTTTAATGGCCGTCATCCCAGGGTTCCAGCCGGTGCCGTGGTTAGGCCGGGTCGATCTGGTGAATTTCGCGCTGATCGCCGCCGCCATCTGGCTCTATACCGGCTTTTGCGTCGTGATCCTGTCGGCGGCGCTCAAGAGCCTGCCGAGCGAAGTCATGGAGGCGGCGCGCGTCGACGGCGCAAATAGCTGGCAACTGTTCTGGCGCGTGACCGTGCCGATGCTCTGGCCGACCATCGTCGTCGTCAGCACGACCATGATCATCAACGTGCTGAAGGCGTTCGACTTGGTGTACATCATGACCAACGGCGGCCCGCGCAATGCCAGCCGCATTATCGGCTTCGCCATGTATCACGAAACCTTCCAGAACGGCCGGCCCGGTTATGGCAGCGCCATCGCGGTCGTCATGCTGATTCTGGTGCTGCCGTTCGTGTACTTCAACATTCGCCGCTTCCGCGTAGAGAGGCAGTAGCCATGACGACAACCACCGCACCTCGTGTCGTTGAAACACCGCGGGCCATCGCCCGGCTGCGACCGTCACCGCGCTGGCTGCTGCATATCGTGCTGGTCGTGATCGCGGTCATCTGGCTGGCGCCGTCCGTCGGCCTGCTGATCACATCCTTCCGCCCGCCCGCCGCGATTGCCGACTCCGGCTGGTGGACAGCGTTCTCGCCCGCGCGGTTTACGCTGGCCAATTACGAGCACGTTCTGTTCTCGCAGGGCATGGGACAGGCGTTCCGCAACAGCTTCCTGATCACGATTCCGAGCACCATCCTGCCGCTGATCGTCGCCTCGCTGGCGGCCTACGCCTTCGCCTGGCTCGACTTTCCGGGCCGCGACTGGGTGTTTCTGGGCGTGCTCGTGTTGCTCATCATTCCATTGCAGACGACACTGGTTCCGGTTCTGCAGATGTTCAACGGACTGGGACTGAACGGCACGCTTCACGGCCTGTGGATCGCGCATACGGCTTACGGATTGCCGTTCGCCATTTACTTGCTGCGAAATTTCTTCGCTTCGCTGCCACGCGACCTGTTCGAATCGGCCCGGATTGACGGCGCGAACGAACTGACGATCTTCAGCCGCATCGTGATCCCGCTGTCCGTCCCGGCTCTGGCCTCGCTGATGATCTTCCAGTTCATGTGGGTCTGGAACGATCTGCTGATCGCGCTGGTGTTCATGAGCAACCCGGAATACCAGCCGATGACGGTACGTATACAGGCGCTGCTCGGCACTTACGCGACCGAATGGCACATCATGAGCGCGTCGGCATTCGTGTCGATGGCGGTTCCGCTGATCGTCTTCTTCGCGCTGCAACGCTATTTCGTCACCGGCATCACCGCCGGCGCGGTGAAGTCGTAACCGGCAGCCGCTTCGTTTCATCGCAACAAAAACGGGACAGGCTTTTCACCTGTCCCGTTTGATTTTGCATGAGGCTGCCACGAGTTCATGATAGTGGCACTTCGCCCTTCGCCGCATGATATCCCGTTTCACAGCGTTCTTTGACCGCGCCCGCATATAGATTCGAATCCGGCCTACGATTCCTCCGCTTCGCCAACCAGCCGCACGGGTCTGAGCAGCGAACGGTCGAACTCATCGAGCCGGTCCGGCCCCAGACGCTCCAGCTCGGCGCGGACGCGGGCGGCGTCGGCCTTCAGCCGCGCGACATCGACGCCCTGACACACATCAGGCAGCAGCGCCAGCCACTGTACGCTACGCAGGAGCATTTTCAGCGCCCCCCGCTGGTTGCCGCGCGTGATCTGGTAATAGGCGATGCCGACCTGCAGGATGGCGCGGTACAGATCGCGCACCGGGCCACGCTCTGCCACCCACAGCGCCTCAAAAAGGTCGTGCTGTTTGTAGTATTCGCCCGCGTTGAACTTGCGGATGGCTTCAACCGCTTCCGGGGGGAGCGGCTCGGCGCATTGCCGGCGCATTGCCGCAACCGACGCCTCATCTGGCGTGCGCGCCAGCTCCGTTAGCACCTGACCAAGCTGTTCAAACAGTTGCGCGGGCGTCAGCGCCATGTCCGCCCCGGCGATCAGCGCCGCATCGCGCACAGCCGCGTCTGTAGAGACAAGCACAATCGGGATACGGCGCGTCGCCGCGCTGGATTTCGGCGTCGTCACCCAGAAGCGCCAGCCGGCTTCGTCGCCGTCAACCAGCACCGCCGCCGCGTGATCGTCGGCAAGCCGCGTCACATAACCCTCTGTCGTTTCGTAAACCACAGGGCGATAGCGCCCGCTGATACGCTGGATGGCGACATCCGCCCACGCCGCTGTGCTGGTAAGCACGACTGTTGGCCTGCTCATGATTGCCCTTCGCTTTGTTCCATCATCCTGAATTGTTTTATCCGTCGATTTCGATGCGCTCGATCACCAGCCGTTGTTCCTGCACAACCGGCTTCAGGCCCCAGCCGAACCGCCCGCGCGGCGTGACAATCGCGTACTGGTTGTCGATCCACGCGATGAAGCCCATGCCGCCCGATGGCGCGACCGGCGCTTCGTGGACCACCTGACCATCGACGCTAAAGGTCGCGCTGTCCGAGCGCCAGTCGAGCACATAGGTGTGCGCTTCCGACAGAAGTTCATCGCCGAGCGCGCCGGTGCTGATGCACAACGCCGGTTGCAGCCGCGGCCACAGCCAGCGGTAGAACGGCCGCCACTGCATGAGCAGCACGGCCAGCGGCGCGAACGGGGCCAGCGCCAGCGCGCGCGGTCGCGTTAGATCGACCGTCGACGCCTGCCAGCCGGAACCCGGCACGCCATATGCCAGACGCAAATCCGACGGCGGCGCGGCGAAAAAGAACCAGATCGCTTTTGGCAGGCGCGGCAAACGCCGTTTCTGATCCGGCGATAGGGGATGGTTCCAGAACCCGAACCCGGCGGTTCCGACAGCCGGGCCGCCCATCGCGTATGCCCGCACCGCCAGGCGCACGGGAGGTCGCCAGCGCATGTGAAAGGTCTGGTAGGAATAATCGCTGATTTGCGCGTTGGTGTACTCGCCCCCGGACGTAGGACGGTCGATCAGGTGCAACCGCCCGTCCACGACTTCAACCCGTCCGCTGCCGGTTTCCAGAACGTGCCAGCGGTTCAGCCCGTTTGTAAAATCATCCGCCAGACGCATCATTCGGCTCGTTATCGGCTGTCTCCGGCGTACCATACCCGATTATACGGCAATCCCCCAAACCAGATCATTTGTTCTGAAAAGCATGGAATTCGCCTCGTCCTGCTGGTATAATCTCCCCTTACTTGACACCACATCCAGACCAGACAAGGGACTTCACCAGTGGATATCACCTGGTACGGCCATAGCTGTTTTCGCATCAGCGAGCGCAATCGCATCACAGTCGTCACCGACCCGTTTTCCGAATCCCTCGGCCTGCCGGTTCCGAAGCTCAAGGCCGATGTCGTCACCGTCAGCCACGACGAGCCGGGCCACAACAACGTCGAGCTCGTGAAGGGCGATCCGTATGTCCTGCGCGGCCCCGGCGAATATGAAATCAAGGGGCTGTTCGTCACCGGGCTGGCCATGCACAACACGGCGGCAGCACGCCCGCGCCGGAACGTCGCCTATCTCATCGAGATGGACAGCCTGACGGTATTGCATCTGGGCGATCTCGACCACGTCCCCGAACAGTCGGTGATCGAGTCGATCGGCGAAGTCAATGTGCTGCTCGTGCCGGTGGGCGGCGGCAAAGGGTTGAAAGCCAGCGAAGCCGCGGAAGTCGTGGCGCTGGTAGAGCCGCATTTCGTCGTGCCGATGCACTACGCCCTTCCCGGCCTGATGCTCGACCTCGACCCGGTCGATCGCTTTCTAAAGGCCATGGGCGTGACCGTGCCGCAGGAAATGGAAGTTTTGAAAGTCACGTCTGGTTCCTTGCCAGAACAGCCGCAAGTCGTTATTCTAGCCCCACAGGCGAGTTGAGATCGTGAATGTCTCGCGATCACTGCGAGCGCCCACAGTTGGCGAGTGAGGCATTCAAAGCGAGGCTATGCATGAGCGTCAAGTTGTTGATGAATTGGGATATCAAACCGGGGCGCGACCAGGAATACTTTGAATTCGTCGTGCGCGAGTGGGTTCCGGGCATCACCAGGCTTGGCTTGCAGGCCACAGGCGCCTGGTACACCGTCTATAGCCGAACCGAGGCGCCGCAGATCATGACCGAAGGCATCGCCAAAGACCTGGAGACGATGCGTTCCATCCTCAACAGCCGCGAGTGGCAGATGCTCTACGAAAAGTTGCAGGAATACGTCTCCAACTACAACCAGAAGATCGTTCACACGACCGGCGGCTTCCAGTTATAACAAAACGTCCCGCAGTCGAATACGCGGGACGTTTTAACTTCCATACATCAAGCGCTCCAAACGCAGAGCGGCTGGCGCACAACCTAGTCTGCGGCGGCAGCGGCATCCGATTTCGCCGACGCGCTATCCTTCGCGCCCTCGCCAGAGCCGTTCGTCCTTGCCGTATTGTTAATGCTCTTGCGCGAGGCATCCCTGCTGTCGTTGACGTAAAACCCAGAGCCTTTAAAGACAATGCCCGCGGGCTGAACGACACGCACGACGCGCTGACCGGTTACCGGGTCGACCTTCAGGGCCTCGTCGGTAAATTTCTGCCGGTATTCGAATGTTGTGCCATCCTCACGTCGATACGTATACAGCGGCATAGAGCATCACCTCATCCAAGCGCGTTTTTAGTTTTGTTCCAACGAACCATGATACAGCAGATTCCACGCGTCGAAGCAATACTCCGTCAGATTTCTGATGATTTTTTTACACGTGGAATGCCGTACCAGCACCGTCCTTCAGACGCCTGAACTGGGCGGTGTCTTACAGGGTCGTCGAATTATAGGCCAACCCGCCGCCAAAGACCAGCCCCACTCTCGTCTGGCTCAGGGTTCAGACGCCGGCACATAGCCCAGATCGCTGACCGCGCGCTCGATATCGCGCCAGCTTGTCGGGTCTTCCCACTCAATCGTGACCTCTTTGGTCGCCCGCTGCATGTCGACGTGGCGCACGCCGGGAAGCTGGCGCAGCGCGTTTTCGATAATCTCGAAATCTTCTTCACTCACCGCTGTCGGAAAGTGAGCCGTTTTGACTGGCATACCCACACCCCGGTTTATGCAACTTGTAACACATATACTGTATTATAGCCCTTCGGCTCATGATGCGGCGCAGCATCCCCGCCCGAACAGGACAACACGATGGAACCATGGAAGACGCTGAACCGGCGCAGCGTACTCGACGCCGGTCGCTTTCTCACGGTCGAGATGCACGCCGTTCAACTGCCGGACGGACAGGTAATCGACGACTGGCCGTGGGTCATTACCCCGGACTATGTCAACGTCGTCGCCGTGACCGAAGCGGGCGAGTTTCTCGTCTTTCGCCAGACGAAGTACGCTGTTGATGGCCTGACGCTGGCCCCGGTTGGTGGTTATCTCGAACCGGGCGAGCCCCCGCTCCTCGCCGCTCGGCGCGAGTTGCTGGAAGAAACGGGCTACGAGGCTTCGGACTGGACGACGCTTGGCGAGTATGTTGTGGACGGCAATCGTGGCGCGGGCACGGCGCATCTGTTTCTGGCGCGCAACGCCCGGCGCGTCGCCGAGCGCGACGCCGACGATCTGGAAGAACAGGAGTTGCTGCTGCTGAGCCGGGCCGAGGTGGAACAGGCGCTGTGCGACGGCGAATTTAAGGTGCTGGGCTGGGCATCGGCGGTGGCGCTTGCGCTGCTGCGTCTGGACGAATAATGCTCACCGAAAGCTCACGAAAGCCGGCGTAAAGCGGCTATAATGAGGGCAATGCAAGCCCGGAAGTGGAAGAGACGGAACGATGGGAATATTTGACGATATTCTGTCGCGAAGGCGCGAGGAAGAGCGCATCAAAGCTGAAGGCCGCCTGCCGCCGGGGCAGTCGCTGACGCAGAAATTTCCGGTGCTCCACTACGGGCCGACGCCCGGATTCGACGAAGCGACATGGGATTTGCGCGTTTTTGGCGAGGTCGAAAAGGAAATGCGCTGGACATGGCAGGAGTTTCAGGCCTTGCCCACCAAAACGCTGACCACCGACATCCACTGCGTCACCCGCTGGAGCAAGTTCGACACCGTCTGGGAAGGCGTGCCGTTTAAGGAATTTGTCAAACTGTTCGGCCTCAAGCCGACGGCCAAGTACGTCATCGCGCACTGCGAGTACGGCTATACCACCAACCTGCCGCTCGAAGTGATGATGGATGACGACGTGCTGCTGGCCTACAAGTTCGACGGCAAATATCTGGAACCTGACCACGGCTTCCCGCTGCGTACGCTCGTGCCAAAGCGCTACTTCTGGAAGAGCGCCAAGTGGCTGCGCGCGCTCGAATTCAGCCCGGTGGACAAGCCCGGCTTCTGGGAACAGGCCGGCTACCACAACGAAGGCGACCCGTGGAAGGAAGAGCGCTACGATCGCCGCGGGTTCCTGTTCTAAACGACCACGAGCACCTTCATCCCCTGCTGCTACCCCAACCTGACGATCCGGCAGGGGATGAGCTTCCTTGCGGCGGCGAAACGTGTGTTTGCCGTAGGACAAGCAACGCCAGCCCACCCTTCGCACAGCTTCCACCGTTCCCTATAATACCATTACCAAGTTTATTTCAACGAAGGCGTGCGGATGCGTCGTTGGATCATTTTCGCCGTGGCGCTTGTGCTTGCGGCCTGCAATTTTGGCGTTCCTCAGGTGACACCGACTGTCGCGCCTTCCCGCACGCCCACCCAAACGCCGCTGGCGACCTTCACGCCAACCCGCGAACTGACCGAAATCGCGCTGCGCCAGTCGCCCAGCCCAACGCCGCCGACTGAAACGGACATGCCGGCCAGCCCGCCGCCAGCCACCACCGAGCCGCCCACCGTCACACCGCTGCCGCTGTTGAGCCTGACGCCAAGCGTGACGCCAACCCAGACGCCGT
>QGUR01000068.1 GCA_003242205.1 Chloroflexota bacterium
GTGAGGTGGCCTTCGTAGCCCCGGCCTACACGTCGCGTTGTTGCTCGGAATGCGGTACGGTGTTCCAAGACTTCGACCTTTCGACCCGTTGGGTCATATGCGCCTGTGGCCTGTCGCTCGACCGGGATCACAACGCGGCGCGTAACATTTTGCGTCGAGCCGGGTGGGACACACCCGTGCCGGATAACGTAGCCCCGCTGCTGGCCGCCTCGCGCGGTCAGCAAGGGCAAGCGTCCGTCAGAAGCCCCCGCCTTTAGGCGTGGGGAGTGTCACAGACGAGCAGCTTGATGATCTGGTTGCCTATCTCATCACGCTGTCACAACCCGCAGATCCATAAATCTGTGTAATGGCCTTATCAGGGGACACGTTTCGCCGCCTGCATCGAGTGTGTTACTATTCGGCCACACCGTTTGTGACCGAGGAGATGCAGTGACGATGCGGCTGGCAGTTCTATCCGACATGCACGGCAATCTGATAGCGCTGGAAGCCGCGCTTGCCGATCTCGAAGCCAGCGGCGGCGCGGATACAGTCTGGATTCTGGGCGATCTGGCCGCCTTCGGCCCGCGCCCCGCCGAGTGTGTTCGCCGGGTGCAGGCGCTGGCCGAGCAGTATGGCAAGGACAACGTGCGCTATGTGCGCGGCAACACCGACCGCTATCTGGTACGCGGCGAGCGCCCGGCCATGCCCCCCGCCGAGGACGAAGAAACCTTCGCGCTCATCCGCGCCGAATGGCCGCCACGCGACCGCGCCCTGAACTGGGGGCTGGCGCAGCTTTCGTTCGAGGACTACACCTTTCTGGCGAAACTGGCCACCGAGACGGCGCTCGAAGTGCCGGGCTATGGCTGGGTGATCGGCTATCACGGCACGCCGGGCGACGACGAGGGTTTTCTGAAACCCGACACGCCGCCTGATGTCGCGCGCGACCTCCTGTTGGACCGCGAGGGACGGCTCGGCATCGGCGGGCATATTCACGTGCAGATGGACCGCGACCTCGGCAACTGGCGCGTCGTCAACGTCGGCAGCGTCGGCATGTCGTTCGATCAGCCGGGCAAAGCGCAGTGGGGGCTGTTCAGCTTTGACGACGACCAGGTGAGCGTCGACCTCCGCAACGTGGCTTACGACACCGCCGCTTTTGCCGCCGACCTGCGCGCGTCCGGGCATCCCGAACCGGAATGGGCGCTGAACAAGTTCCGGCTGGCGTGAACGCCGCAAATTGATGCCATGCCAAAACGCGGGCAGTTAATCAACGAAATCACGCACGAGCGCGGCTATGGCGTGCTGCTGGTGGCGCAGATGGGCGGCGCGCCCAACGAATTGCAGCTTCTGGTGCAGACCGCCGAATATGACCCGAATGTCGAGGGCCTGCGTGAGCGACACGGCTATATCATCCGCGCGCTCGGCGTGCGCGAGCACAAGCTCAGCCTCGGTCTGTTTGGTACGTTGCAGTTTACGGAAGATCACCCGCTGCTCTACCACCATAACGCGCCTCGTGTCGGCGTTTTTTTCCGCGGCGGCGTTCCCAACGTCTACGAGGTCGCGCTGGATATTTCGCAGGCACATGCCAGCACGTTTGGGCCGTGGCGTCATCTGGCCGACGACCTGAATCGCGCCCGGCCGCTGGTCGACCTGCTGGCACTGGGCGGCGGGCTGCTGGGCGAAATGCCACAACCGGCCGCCGAGCGCATGGCCCGCGTGCTGCAACACCATAACGTGGAATATAAACTGATCGAAGACACCGAATTCAAAACGACCGATGAACATGGCCGGTCGCGCCTGTCCAAGCTGCTGTTGATCGATGAAAGCTATGTCATCGCGCTTGACTTCTCGGTCGAACAAATGGGCGCGCACCAGGCGCGGCGGGAAGGCATATCAGGGGGCAACCGGGAATGGAACTGAACGGCAAAGTAGCGCTGGTCACCGGAGGCGCGTCGGGGCTGGGCGAAGCCTGTGTGCGCCGGTTTGTGGCGCAGGGCGCGCGCGTCGCCATCCTCGACATCAACAGCGCCACCGGCAGGGCGCTGGCGGACGAACTGGGAAACGACGTGCGCTTCATCAAAACCGATGTCGGCGTCGAATCCGAGGTCTATCAGGCCGTGAACGAAGCAGCGCGGATGTTCGGCACGCTGCATGTGGTCGTGAACGCCGCCGGGATCGGCAACGCCGAGCGCGTGCTTGGCCCCGACGGGCCTGTGCCGCTAAGCCGGTTCGAGCGCGTGATCCAGGTCAATCTGATCGGCACATTTAACGTCATCCGGCTGGCAGCGGGAATCATGGCGAACAACGCCCCCACGCCCGGCGGTGAGCGCGGCGTCATCATCAACACGGCATCGGTCGCCGCCTTCGAGGGTCAGGTTGGTCAGGCGGCTTACGCAGCGTCCAAGGGCGGCGTCGCCAGCATGACGCTACCAATCGCGCGCGAGTTCGCCAGCCTTGGCATCCGCGTCGTCAGCATCGCGCCCGGCATCTTCGACACGCCGCTGCTGGAAGCCCTGCCAGAGTCGGCGCGGGAGTCGCTGGGACGTCAGGTTCCCTTTCCGTCACGTCTGGGTCACCCGGCAGAGTACGCGCATCTGGCGCAGGCGATCATCGAGAACGAGATGCTGAACGGCGTGGTCATCCGGCTGGATGGCGCGCTGCGAATGCCGTATGAGGGGAGATAGCGCGGAATTGCTCCGGTTGATCGACCGGGCAATTCACCCGGCAGCACGCCCTTGCCACGTCGCTCTCAGAAGACGTTTATATGTTTTTAATCCTTCACACTATCGCAGGGCGTGAAAACCTGATAGAATGATCCTTGTAGAACACAGGCAGTTGAACAACAATCTTCACTTGATGACGATTGGGTACACGCCGTTTCTATAACTTATCCTTGACCTCACTATCTGAGGTCGAACACAGAGGAGTTCGGCATGTCCGATCGCATTCAAGGTACAGTGAAGTGGTTCAACGCCACCAAGGGCTTCGGCTTCATCTCGCGGGAGAACGGCCCGGACGTTTTCGTCCATCACAGCGCGATCAACGCCAGCGGTTTCCGTTCGCTCGAAGATGGCCAGCGCGTTGAATTCACGGTGGAACAGGGTCCCAAGGGCCCGCAGGCCACCAACGTCGTCGCCCTCTAAGCGTTCTCGTTTAGCTGGCAACCCGGCGCCGCCTCACAAGGGCGGCGCTTTTGATTCCGGTCGATGCCTGTTTTCGGGTTTCAGCAGGAACGCAAAAGCCGGAGCAGCGTCGGCCTGCCCCGTCGTTGTTTGTTTCGAGGACAGCAGGAATTCCGGGCGGCAGCCACGCGGGTTTGCCCGCCGCGTTGGTCCTAGAGCATAATAATGTTTTCCCTCAGGCAGCGCGTCAGCGAAGGAACCTCTATGCTCGACTTGCTCGACTACCGGCGGCGAGTGGCCGACCTGTACCAGACCGTACGCGACAGCGAAGGCGATGAGGAAACCTGGCACTGGTTCCGCTACCAGCGCGAATGGCTGTTCCGGACACATCCTCGGTCGGCGCTCGACGAGGCGCAAAAGGCGGCCTTTCGTGAACTTCCCTATTTCAGCTACAACCCGGACTATCGCGTCATCGCCGAAGTCAATACACAGGTCGAACCGGCCGAGTTTGCCGTCGATCTGGGAAGCGACGGCACGCTCCGCTATAAGCGCATCGGCTCGGTTGCTTTCGATCTGCCCACCGGCTCCGGGCTGCTGTACGTCTACTGGATTCTGGGCTACGGCGGCGGGCTGTTTCTGCCCTTTGGCGACGCGACCAACGGCAGCCAGACGTTTGGCGGCGGGCGCTACCTTTACGACACCATCAAAGGCGCGGATCTGGGGACCGATGGCCACACGATCGTGCTGGACTTCAATTACGCGTATAACCCTTCCTGCGCCTATAACAGCCGCTGGGTTTGCCCGCTAACTCCGCCCGAAAACCGGCTGCCGTTTCCCGTTGAAGCGGGCGAACTGAATTTCCCCGGCATCGGGGCCTGACTGCACGGACAAAACCGCGATCAAATGAAAACCACGGGCCTGCCTTCCGGCATAACCCGTGGTCCGAGTTCCCCTGTCTGGCGAGCGACGTCGCGCTCGTATGGCGCTACCGGCTGTTAGCGGCGACCGCGCACATCATCCCACGCGCGGTGGACGGCATCCTTAAACTGGTCCCACGTGTCCGGGTTGCGTGTTTCCCACTGACGCCGCGCTTCCGGTTCCATACGATCCCAATCCCAAGTGTTATAGGGTTCGGTCATCCCCAGATGGTAACCGTAGCGGTAGGCGGGACGATACTGCTCCCAGCTATAGCCGCTGGTTCCGAAGCGACTGGTATAGTCGCCGCGCCAGTTCGACTCGTAGGTCTCGAACGGCTGGTAGGCCATGCCGGTCGCGCGCTCGCTGCGCTGGCCGCTCATCTCCTCCACCTCGACATCAGTGCGGCGAACGGTATCGCGCACGGTCTCGGTGTGTTCTTCCACGTCCTTGCTGATGACGACCTCCTCGATCACGCGAGCCTGTTTGCTGATGACAGGTTCT
Source organism: Chloroflexota bacterium (assembly GCA_003242205.1). GTDB lineage: Bacteria > Chloroflexota > Anaerolineae > Aggregatilineales > Phototrophicaceae > ZC4RG36. The sequence goes on from QGUR01000068.1 coordinate 4,518, forward strand.
TCGTGTCGTTCGGTCACTTCAATCGTGCCTTCCCTGAAGGCGTCGATGTCTGCCTCGGTCGCCGGGCGATCAACCGGGCGACGTTCAATGTTCACGCGCTCCGAGCGCAGGCGAACCTGCTCTTCGACCGGCTTCGACGTGATGTAGCTGCGTACGCGCACGCCGCCGGTTTCAACCTCGCGCTTGCCAACATGCAGCTCTTCTTCAACGATGTCGAAGTGCTGCTGGTCATGGGGCATGCCGGTCGTGGTATAAAGCTCGCGCTCGGCATGGAACTGGTCGGTCGTGTACGGCTCCGCGTTCGAGTCGTAGCCGGTCCAGCCCATATCGCGCCACTGCTCTACGCGCCGGTCGAGATCGATCGGGTTGTAACGGTTCATGATTTCCTGAGCGCGGCTCGTCTGGCTTTCGTCGGTGGTAATGGCCACCAGCGCGCCGCCACGCCGCAGCGCCTCAGCATAATACTCGGCTTCGTCTTCCGGCACACCGGCGTCGATCAGGCCGGCGACGATGCCACCGACTACCGCGCCACCGGCTGCGCCGATGCCGGCCATCGCCGCGGCGGCAAAGGGTCCGGCCGCCAGCACCGGCCCGACACCGGGGATCAGGGCGACGCCCAGACCGACCAATGCGCCGACTACCGCGCCAAAGCCCGCCCCTTCAGCGGCGCTCACGTCGTCCTGCAATGCGCTTTCATTATCGAGGTAGCGCCGGAACTCGCCGCTGGAGTCGCTGGCGATGATGCTGATGTTGTCACGGTCGAAGCCTGCGTCCGCCAACGCCTCGACTGCCTGCCGCGCCGTTTGAAAATCGTCATAGAGTGCGACAACTGTCTGGTACATGATCCACTTCCCTTCCCATCTTTCGGGCTTTTACCTTCATTGCGCGTCCGTTTCGCCATCGCGGTCATCCGCGACCGGCACTACGGTCACGTCTTCGCGACGCAGCGTAACCCGCCGTGGGGCGCTCACTTCGTCGCGCCGGCGTGTAATCCGCACTTCTTCGCGCACGATGAGGCGGACATCGACCACCACAACCTCTTCGAGAAGAGGCACAACCATCGTGTCGCCCTCATAGCGAACGGCAGGCGGTTCATCGACCATTTGGTTCACGACGACCCGCTCGATATCAACCTGTTCCTGCATCAAGGGTTCGTCGACCAATACGTCGCGTTCGCTTACCGACTTGACAATGCGAAAGCGCGGCCGCTCGACCTCGCGTTTCGCGATATCAAGCCGTTCTTCGATCACCGGGAAGACTTCTTCGCCAGAACGCGAAGCCCGCGCCAGTTCATCGAACGAGAGTGGTAGATACAGACTGCCATCAGGCTGGGTTTCGAGAACATCACGGCTGACCACCAGCGCCTGCCCATCCTCCAGCCGCAGGAGCGCGCGTTCGTCCGGCGCTTCCCCCACAGATGTTTCGAGGTAAGCGCTGTGGCCATCCCGGTCGGTTACTCGCATTCGGTCTCCACCAGCCATGTGCAGCCTCTAACATTTCTCTCCCCATTACAGTATAAAATTTAGTATTAAATTGCGAGTCATTCTCACTGTCCCCTAATTCATAAAATGCGCTCCGCCAGCCGGAGAAATCGTCGCCACAGGCAGGCCGGCGGGGAATCAAAAAGCGCGGCCTTTTGACCGCGCTTCCCATCGTGAGTGTGTGCCGCCTTTACGCGCCCGGATCGACTGCCTGAGCGATAAACTCGATCTCAAGATCGACTTCGTTGCTGACATCGGCCACGCCGGGAACTCTTGGAATCTCCAGCCCGTAGTCGCTGCGCAGCACCTGAGCTGTTGCCGTGCCGTGAATACGATCTTCCGAAATCGGCGTCACCCGCGCCTCAAACGTCACCGGACGGGTGATATCGCGTATCTGCAGGTCGCCCTGAATGGTGAAGGTAAACGGCGTGCCCATGGTGATGCTTTCAGGCAGGCCGGAGATTTCCGTCGGCGTGAACTGCGCGAACTCGAATTCGTCGCGCTGCGACTGGAGAATCTGCCCGCGAATGGCCCGGTTGCGGAACTCGTCGTCTGTGACCAGCGTGCGGACATTCACACGGATCGGGCCAACTTCGGAATTTTGCGGCGAGTCAAAGCTCACCAGCACCTGCCCGGCCACCTGATTGGTACGGCCGATCACGCGCTTTGGCTGCCCACGCAGCACTTCGTCGATCAGGAAGCGAACCTGCGACTCTTCCGGCACGATTTCAAACAGAATGCGGTTGTCCCCCGCATCAACAGCGTCTTCGAACTGCGCTTCAAGCGTTGGCGCACTGATATCCCCGCTCGCTTCGCCAGAACCGGCCGATACCCAGATATACGCCAGTGCTCCAATAACAACTACTGCCAACAAACCAACAACCGACAGAACCAGGCGCGCTGTACGCGACATTCCATTTGCCTCCAGTTTCCACTACAACGTTGCAAGCGACGACGCCATCATCACAATGCGTTACTCCAAGGTCACTACATGCTGGGTTCCGGTGTTTCAGCGGGCAGTTCCGGGGCCACGGGCGCCGGCTCCACGTCGCCCGCCGCAGCCGGGTCGATCACGATCACGCTTCCCGTGCCCGGCTCAACGAACGCCGCATTCACGCTGACAGCTAACATGCCATCCGGCCCCATGGCGATGCCATAGGGGAAGTTCAGCCCCTCGGCGACCGGGGCCACACCGTCTGCGGATACGATCACGACGCGACCGGCATCCGGCTCCCAGCCAAGGTCGCCAAACCGGGTCGACATTTCAACGGCGTAAATCGTGCCGTCGTCAGCTACCAGCACATCCGTCACGCCCGTCAAACCGCCATAGGTTTCTACCAGTTCTCCTTCCGCCGTCCAGCGTTCGATTCGGGCGCTGCCGGTCTCGAACGGGAACGCGCTCAGGAAACTCACATACAGGTCGCCTTCCGGGCCGATGTCGATGCCGCTGGGCACGGGCAGATCTTCCCACGCAAGAAACACCTCCGGCTCGCCATCGGCAGTCAGCGAGTAGAGCGCGTTCGCGCTGGCGTCGAGCACGTAATAGGTCCCGTCCTCAGACACGGCGATATCTATCGGATTCGCGGCGACGTCAAAATCATTATCCGGGTTGTTCGCTTCCTCAAGCGCCGCGAAGTCAATGAAACGCTCTTCGCTCAAGTCGCTGCCCAGAACAAGCACGCCGTTTACGCGTTCGCCCTCGATCGCCGGGGCCTGCCCCAGAACCAGCCAGATGCGCTCCGGCTCCACCAGAACCGAGTTCACGCCAACATAATTGTTGAACGCGACGGCGCTAACGAGGTTATCGACGACCACCTCCGGTTCGCCGCCCCCGGCAGGCAGCGCGAGCAGGCGCGCCGTGTTGCCATAAGCGACCGGCCCCGCCTCGGTTTCGATCTGGTTCTCGCCACCCAACCCTGCCTCGGCGATGTAGAGCGTGCCGTCTTCGGCATAGTACAAATGGCGAGGATTGTTGAGGTTAGAGGCGATGACATTGTCGCTGCCGTCCTGCGCGGCGACCGGTAGCGCGAATAGCACCAGCAAACCAGCCAGAAGAATCCATGACGTGCTTCGCAGTTGCTTCATCACTCTCTGCTCCTGTGTGAAAGGCACAATAAACGGACTGCTGGTCCACTTTACATATCGCAGAGGTTAGCGAAGCGGATTAGCCGTTCCTTATGTTCTGGCTAAGAAGTTCGTGAGAAAGGCGCACTATCCAAACCGCCGGTTCATGAGAACGCGCTCGTTCAGCAGCGCGCGCACATCATCCAGATCAGACGCGATAATCAGGTCGAACCAGACGTTGGGATAGCGTTCCTGGATGGCCTGCGTCATCTGGTGAACCTGATCGGGCGCGGCAATGACGGTCGTCGCAAGGCTCGATTCGTAAGGCACGAGGTCGATCAGGCGCAGATCGGTCGTGACCATCGGGCGGAACATCGTCCAGTAGGATTGCGCCGTTTCGAAAAACCACGCCGGGTCGAGGCCGGGCGACAGCACCACCATATGGTATTCGGCCTGCCCCTGAATCGGCCCCGGCCCAACCAGCGCGCGGCCATCCGGCCCCAGCGGCGCGCCCGTGAACCCATCGCGCATCACATCGAGCGGCGGCACATGCTTATAGGCAGGCTCAAGTTCCGCCATCCGGTCGATGGCTCTGGAATTCGTGCCGTTGAAGTAGTAATCGTCTTCTTTCCACAACGTCAGGCCGAAAAACCACGGCGGCGCGTGCCGGGCGATCCAATCGAACATGGCGACGGTCGCTTCGGCCTGACTTTCCTCCGTATACGGCGGATAGCGGTTGTCCTGCTGCATCGGGCCTTCGCGATAGGGCCAGATGCCGCCCTCCGTGCCGACCACGGGAATCGCCTGCGAGCCAAACCACTCGGCGCAGCGCTCGTTAAACATGCGGCCCATCGCGATCAGGCCATTGGGGTCGCCATTGGGCGTCAGGCGAGTGCCGCCGTAGACGGTGCGCCCTGGATCGTTGGCCTGACAGATCGGATCATAGGGATATTCGAAGTGCCAGCCACCTTCTTCGGCGTTCTGCTCATGCGGGGGCCGGGCGCTCAACGGGCCGCCGCCGGGTTTCTCCTGATAGAAATGGTTCAGGATGTAGGGATGCGTCGCGCAAAAAGCGCCCCCCGCCAGCACGTTTTTGAAGCGGTCATAGCGATTTTCCGCCAGATAGGTCAGCATGGCGTCCATCCAGCGCACGGCGGAATACCGCGGCTCATCGCTTTCGGCCAGCGCGATAAAACCCGGATAGCAACCGAGGCTGATGACGAATTCGGCGAACACCAGCCAGTTATCCATCAGCGGGCGAATGATGTTCTGCGTGTCGCGCCAGTCGGGATCAATCCCCTCTGGCCACTCAATATCGAGGTTAGGCTCGTTGTGGAACTCGAACCATTTCACGCCGGCGCGGGCATACATGAGGATCTGGTCGCGCATGGCCCGGTCCATCGGCCTCGCGCCCCAGCGCGCGCGATAGGGACGCAGAATCGGCGTGACGTTGTGATCGAGAAACCATGCGGCGTCGTCCAGATACTCCTCGCCCGCCGCGATCAGCTTGACCCATCCCATTTGCGGGCGCGTCCAGCGCTCGCGCTCCAGCGGCGTAATCAGAATGCGCTGCACATGCAATCCGCGCGGGTTGCGCGACCATTGGTAATCCGTCAGGCGCATAAAAGGTCAGCCTCCAATCAACGGGCCGGGCGTAGGCTGGATTGGCTCCTGTCCGGTTGTCGTCGCGCCGGGGTCCGGCGTCGGCACAGGCGCGGTTGGCATCGGCGTGGGCGTTTGCGTAATGAAGCCACTAGGCGCGCGAGTTGGCACGGGAGAACCACTGATCAGCGGGCCGGGCGTTGGATCGAGGCGGTTGTCGGGGCCGGGCTGCGCGGTCGCAAGCGGCACGCCAAACGGCCAGACGCGCTCGGCGCGCTGGTTCAGAACCGCTTTCATATCAGCGAACAGGTCCTGAACGACCGCATCGTAATAGGCGTCGGGCCGGACCTGCGCCAGTTCAACGCCGATCTGCTCGACCGTATCACGCCGGGTGACGACGGTGACGATGACGCTGCGGCCCCGGGGAATGAAGCGCAGAAAGCTCAGGTCGCTCAGGACCGTAGGCCTGAACCGTTCCCAGTAGCGCCGCGCCGCGTCGAAAAACCATTCCGCCCCCAGCGGCGGCGCGAAATAGAGAAAATGATAATCGGGCAGTGTGGTCTGTGGCATGGGCGGGATTATAATGGTGGCGCGCGGCGATGGGAACCCTCTCCGGTCGCCGCGTTGTTATGAGACGGGTCTGCCCTCGCTCGGCCATACCCGCGTATCTGCCTAAGGAAGCGCTATGTCCATCGTGGCCCTGTTACTGGTTGGGCTGGCTGCCGGGGTGCTGTCCGGTATGTTCGGCATCGGCGGCGGCGTGGTCATCGTGCCGGCGCTGACGCTGCTGCTCGGTTTCGACCTGAACGAAGCCACCGGCACGTCGTTGACAGCGCAATTGCCGCCGTTCGCCCTTTTCGCCGTGATCGCCTATCACCGCGCCGGTATGCTCAAGCTGCGCGCCGCCATTCCCGTCACCATTGGCCTGATCCTCGGTTCGGCCACCGGGGCCAACGTCGCGCTGGGGCTGAACCAAACCACGCTGCAGCAGCTTTATGGCCTGTTCCTGCTCTGGATCGGCTGGCGCTTTGCCGAACCGCGCCGGGTTTACGCCGCCTATCGCGCCGGCACGTTGAACGCCGCCGCGCCGGTCGAAACGCAGATCGCCGTCTCGAGCTGGGTCCTGCTACTCGTCGGGCTGGTGGCCGGGCTGGCGTCGGGCATGTTCGGCATCGGCGGCGGCGTAGTCATCGTACCGGCGCTCGTCGCGCTGCTGCACTTCGATCAGAAACTGGCGGTCGGCACGTCACTGGCGGCGCAACTGCTGCCGGTCGGACTGGGGGCGACCATCGCCTATTATCAGGCGGGCAAGCTCGATCTGGGGGTGGGCGCGCTGGTCGCGATTGGGCTGTTTGCCGGCTCGGTCATGGGAGCGAAGCTGGCGCTCGGCATGTCCTCGGTAACGGTCAAACGGCTGTATGGCGTGTTCCTCATCTTCATCGGCCTGCGCTTCCTCGGCGTGTGGAACGCACTCATCAATCTGCTGAACGGCTAGCGGCCTCCGAAAGCGTGGCTGGCCGGGGCTTGGAGCATCGACGATGATCAGACGACTGCTGCTCTATCTCTCATCTGCGGACTGGACGAAGCGCGCGCTGACCCGCTTCAGCTTCGCGCGGCGCACCGCCCTGCGTTTCGTGGCCGGGGAGACCATGGACGACGCCATACAGGCGACGCGCGCGCTGGAACAGCACGGGCTGCTGGCGACGCTGGACTATCTGGGCGAAAGCGTGCTTGAGGAAGCCGATACGCGCGCCGTCGTGGCAACCTATCAGGCGCTCGTCGAACGCATCCAGCGTGAAGGGCTGAAAGCCAGCGTGTCGCTCAAACTGACGCATCTCGGCCTCGACATCAGCGAAGACCTGTGCAAAGACAACCTGCGCGCCATCCTCAAAGCCGCGCAGGCGTGCAACGTCCACGTCACCATCGACATGGAAAGCAGCGCCTACACCGAAAAGACGCTGCGGATTTTCCGGGCCATGCGGGACACATTCAAGTTCGACAACGTTGGGATCGTCATTCAGGCGTACCTGCGCCGCAGCGAGCAGGACATGCGCGAGCTGGCCGCCGAAGGCGCGCATGTGCGGCTGTGCAAAGGCGCATATCTGGAACCGCCGGAAGTGGCCTTTCCGAAAAAAGACGATGTGGACGCCAGTTTCGTGCGCCTGATGCGGGCTTTTCTGAACGCGCCGCCGCCCGCCTATTTGTGCATCGCCACCCACGATGAAAACATGATCGCCGCGGCGGAAGCGGCGTTCCGGGATTTTGAAGTGCCGCCGGAACGCTATGAGTTCCAGATGCTATACGGCGTCCGCCCGGCGCGACAGCGAGAGCTGGCGCAATCGGGCTACAAGGTTCGCATTTACGTGCCGTTCGGGGAAGCGTGGTATCCCTATTTCATGCGGCGTCTGGCCGAGCGCCCGGCCAACCTGTGGTTCTTCGTCCGGGCGCTCGTGGGGCGGTAGCTGCGCCATTTGAGGGAAAACGGGATGGAACCGGCTCAGCCCGCGCTAACGGTCACCCGGCGACCTGCGTCCAGAAGCCTTCGGCCATGCCTGGAACCTGCGTCACGGCATACACCGTGTCTCCCGGCCCCTGAATATAGGTCGTGAAGGAAACACGACCGGCGGGCTGACGGGCGCTATCGAAGCCGATTTCTTCAGCCAAGGCCCAGCCCAGCGGGCTTTCCGGCCCGCCCAACTGTCGCCAGACGATGCCAAAGCCGCGCCGCGCGGCAAAGCGATTTTCGGGGATGTTGCTGATCTCCGGCTCCGGCATGCCCTCGACAAACGCATCCCGGTAGACGCGCACGCGGTTGTCAGCATTCGTCAGCACCCAGATTTCCCCGGTATCGGCGAAATAGAGCATGACGCCGCCTTCAAACGGCTGCCACGCGGCGAAGGTCGCCCGCGGCGGCGTTTCGGCGCAATGCGGATTGCCGGTCACCAGCCCCAGCGATTCCTGCGAACAGACCACATTCACCGTGATGTCTTCGACCAGCGAGTCATCAGCGCCGATGACTTCGAGGCGATAGCGGGCCGGGCCGGCATAATGGAAGTTCCTGACCGTCATTGAACCGCGCAACGGCACGGGATTCGCGCCAACAGGCCGCAGACATTCCACCGCCGGGTCTGCCGGGCAGGAATAAAAATAAGCCTCTAAACCCGTCGCTTCCCAGCGAAAGGTCGTGCCTTCGAGGTTCTGCACCGGCTCGCTGCTCGACGTCAGGCTGTGGATTTCGGCCTGTGTCACGGGCGTTCTTTCGGCGGTCGCCTCAGCCGTCGCCTCCGGCGCTTCAGTCGCGGTGGCGCTCGGCAGCGGCAGCCAGATGGTCGCCCCAACCGGCAGCGCGCTTGGATCGTCCAGACAATTGAGCAGCGCAAGCTGTGTGACCGTCAGGTTATCGACACCGGCCAGCAGATCGCCCAGCCGGTCGCCCGGACGAATGACATAGGGGCGAAAATTGGGAAGCGTGGGGGCGGTGCAGGTTGTGACGCGCGCGTCCGCCGGGCTGATGACTTCTTCAACCTCAGCCGTCAGCACGTCATCGAGCACCGGACCAAAGGATGGCGTCGGCGTTTCGGTCTGCTCCTGCGCCAGCACAACGCCAAGCGAGAACACGGCGATCAACGCGCCAATCAGCAGTGGTTTCATCGGCTATCTGCCCTCCGGGTTACGCCAAATATTGAGAGCAAGATAACAGAGAACCGGCGACGGCACAACCACGCCCGCCCGATGCCGGGTGAGTGTTCCGTTAGTCTGCCAGCGCGGCCCAGTCTTCCATGGCTTGATGCAGGCGTGTCTCGGTTTCGGCGTAACGCTCGCCCAGCGCGGTGACTTCCATAGCGTCGCCTTCGGCGCTGGCATCGGCAATGGCGTTGGTGAGCGCTTCCAGTTCCGCTTCCAGCGCGTGGATGGCAGCTTCGAGTTCCGTCAGCCGCTGCTGGCGCTGAAACGCATTCAAACCGCGTCTGGGCGGGTCGGCGGGCTGCCGCCGGACGACCTGAGTCCGGGCGCTGGCTGCTTCCGCCGCAGCCGCCGCTTTTTTCGCCTCGCGCGCCGCAACGAACTCCTGATACGTGCCTTTGAATACCGTTAGCTCGCCGGGGCTGAGCGCCCAGATTTGCGTCGCCAGCGCGTCGATCAGATAGCGGTCGTGGCTGACGAGCAGGATCGTGCCTTCAAACCCGGCCAGCACGTTCTGCAAAATCTCCTGACTGGCGATGTCGAGGTGGTTGGTCGGCTCGTCCAGCATCAGAAAGTTCGCGCCCGCCAGCGCCAGCTTCGCCAGCGCCACGCGCCCGCGCTCGCCGCCCGAAAGCGTCGAAATCGGGCGAAAGACGTCGTCGCCCTGAAACAGGAATTGGCCGAGATAGTTGCGCGCTTCGCCCGGCGTCATCTCCTTCACCGACAGCACTTCATCGAGAATGCTGTTGTTCGGGTTCAATTGCTCGTGCGCCTGAGCGAAATAACCGACCTGAACCGACGCTCCGATCTGCACCGTCCCGCTGAACGGCGGCAACTGTCCGAGGATCGTCTTGAGAAACGTGCTTTTGCCCGCGCCGTTCGGGCCGATCAGCGCCGCGACCTCGCCGCGCATCAGAGTGATGTCGGGCGCGTAAAACAGCGGCTCACCGGCATCGGGATAGCCGACCGCCAGCCCTTCCGTCTTGAGCACGCGGTCGCCGCTACGCCCGGAACTGGCGATATTCAGGTGCATGTTCTGGCGGCGGCGCGGGCGCTGGATCAGGGCGTCCCGCTTCAGGCGTTCCAGCCGCTTCAACCGGCCCTTGGCCTGTCGCGTGTTTTGCCCGGCGATGTTCCGGCGAATGTACTCTTCTTCCCGCGCGATGAATTCCTGCTGCGCCTCGTATTCCTTGAGCAGCCGCGCACGGCGTTCCTCACGCTGGAGCGCGTAGTGGGAATAATTGCCCCGATAGGTCTCCAGACCGCCGAAATCCAGTTCCCAGACGGTGCTGGCGACGGCGTCGAGGAAGTAACGGTCGTGGCTGACGACGAGCACCGCGCCCGGAAAGTCCTTGAGAAAACCTTCCAGCCACTCCACCGCCTGAATGTCGAGATGGTTGGTCGGCTCGTCCAGCGCCAGCAGGTCGGGCGCTTCCAGCAGCAGCCGCGCCAGCAGCGCGCGCGTCTGCTGGCCGCCGGAGAGCTTCGTTAGCGGCTTGCCGTAGTCGTCGGGGCTGAAGCCGAGGCCATGCAGCACCGTGCGCGCCCGCTGCTCATAGGTATAGCCGCCTGCTTCCTCGAAGCGCTCCTGAAGCTCACCATACCTCGCCAGTGTCGCTTCGCTATCATCGCCGCTGGCCAGCGCGTGTTCGAGCCGGTTCAGTTCGGCTTCCATCTCGCGCAGTTCGGCGAATGCGGACAGCGTTTCTTCCCACAGCGATTGCTCGCCGGTCAGTTCGGGACGCTGCGGCAGATAACCGATGCGCGTGCCGCGAGCGACCGAGACCGTGCCGGTATCCGGCAGGTCTTTGCCGATCAGAATTTTCAGCAGTGTCGTCTTACCCGCGCCGTTGGGGCCGACAAGCGCAATGCGCGCGCCGTGCGGAATCTCAACCGAGACGCCGCTGAACACTTCTTCGGGGCCAAATTCCTTGGAGAGATTGCGTGCTGAAAGCAGAGACATAGCGAAGCCGGGCTCTTATGACTGTGAACGCGATGATTATATCATGCGGGTCAGGAGGGGCGAGGGCGTGCCCGTTGGGACGACGCCGTTCAACGCACAGCCACGGGAACTAGCTGCTGGAACGCCTCCACCGCCGCCGCCACGCCATCCTCGGCGCGGATACGTTCGCCAAACGCCGCGGCGTTTTGCCGCATCGCGCGGTCGCTCACCGCATGACGGATGGCGTCTGCCAGCCGCGCGGCGGTCAGCCTGCTCCGGGGAATCGGTCGCGGCCCGACGCCCAGCGCCCGCACGCGCTCCGCCCAGAAATACTGGTCGGCAAAGAACGGGATCAGGATCGACGGTACGCCCGCGCGCAGCCCTGCCGCCGTTGTGCCCGCGCCGCCATGATGTACAACTGCCGCCATACGTGGAAACAGCCATGCGTGAGGAACCGCGTCAACGCTGTAGACATCATCGCCCAGTTGAGCGTCGCTGATGCCGCCCCAGCCTTTGAGCAGCACCGCTCGCTGCCCGGCCTGTCTGACGGCATCGAGCACCAGTTCGAGCGTCGCCTCCGGATCGCGCGTGTTCATGCTGCCGAAACCGATGTACACCGGCGGTGGTCCCGCTTCCAGAAAGTCGAGCAGGTCCGGCGGCGGCTGCCAACCCGCTTCCTCTTCCAGAAACCAGTAGCCACAGATGCGCGCGTTTGGCCCCCAGTCCGGCGGGCGGGGAATAACATGCCTGCTGAAGCCGTACAGGACTGGCGTGCTGGCATTGGGAAACCACGCGCGCAGCGTCGTGCGCGGCAGGCCCAGCCGCTCTTGCCGGATCTGGTTCATCTGGCCGCCGAAAACCACCCACAACAGATAGCGCATCAGCGTATACGAAAGGCGGTTATACGTCCCCTGAAACGGCAACCACCGCGGCGGGAGCGGGAAAACGGAATTTGTGACGTAGCGCGTATCCTGAATCGGCTGTAACGCGGCGACGACGAGCGGCGTCCGGCGTTTCTCCGCCCAGTGAACCGCCGCAAACAGGCCCAGCACCGAAGACACGATCACATCCGTGTCTTCGGTGGCGTGCATGGTTTTGGTTACCATCTGATCGCTGACGTCGCGCGTCAGCCGGCGCAGGCCGCGCACAAAGGCCACCGGATTGCTGCGGCTTTCGAGCCACTCCTGCCCCGCCTCCGACCGGATCAACTCGCGCGGGTCGCCGCCCAGTGGCGCGAAGTCCAGCCCGTGCGCGCGGACGAACGTCTCGAAATTATCGTGTGTCGCAATCCGCACCCGGTAGCCCGCCGCCTGCAGGCCCATGCCCAGCGGCACATACGGCTGAATATCTCCGCGCGAGCCGACCGTGATGATCGTAATGTGGGTCATATCCCTCCGTCCAACGCTTGAACCGGCACAAACGCTCGTAACGCATCGGGATCAACGTCAAAAAGGCCGGCCAGTTCTCGCCGCGCCTTTTTATCACCGGAACCTCCGTTTGGAAGCCCTCAGCTTTAGCTGTGGGGAGGAAAAACGGTGGCGCACAAGCGCCAGTTGCACAATCCGATCATTTGTGTTATCCTTTCATACATGAAACTCATCGCACAGGCCAAGCTGCTGCCCGACGACGAACAACGGGCGTACCTTCTGCAAACGCTGGAACAGGCCAACGCCCTTTGCAACTGGCTCAGCGAACAGGCGTGGCAACTGAAAAAGT
>QGUR01000381.1 GCA_003242205.1 Chloroflexota bacterium
AGATATAGAAGATGCCGTGTTCCGGGTCTTTCAGCAGGTCGGGCAGGGGAATCCACCAGGCGGCTTCAAAATCCTGCGCCTCGTCGACGATGATCGCGTCGAAGAACCTGTCCTGAACGCCAGAGTCGGGCGAGCGCATGACATGGATCGCGTCGAGCAGCAGGTCGGGTGCTTTTTCGTTGAACGCATCCCAATCAAGCTGGCGTCCCTCTGTTAGTTTTGCCCAGCCTCGCGCCTGTCCGACAAGGCCGTGAAACGTGGCGACGTGAATCATCTCGCTCTGAAGGTTCTTGCCAAGCCACGTTGCGAGGTGGCGGTTAAAGCACAGGAACAGCACCCGCATACCGGAATCGGCCAGTTGCTGCGCCTTCTCCATCGCCAGCATCGTCTTGCCGGTTCCCGCGCCGCCGACAATCGCGGCCCGGCGATGGTTGCGGAGCAGCCGCAGCACGCGGAACTGCTGCTGCGTCAGCTCCTCAATCTTACGGCGCTCGCGCTCGAAGATATCGGCGATGCGTGGGCGTAACTGTCGCGTCGGCACGACCAGGTCGACCAGCCCATCGACCGCCGCTTTGCCGTCCATGCGCTCGTTGGCGCGGTCGGCGCGCTGTTTCCAGAAGGCGTAGATGTCGAGAATTCTCTGCTCCAGATTATCGATCTGGGTACAGTCGATAAACATCTCCTCGACGCAGTCCATCCGCAGGTCACTATCGACATACGAGTCGGGCAGGGCGACGGCGGGGAAGATGGCATAGCGGAAGTTGCGCGTTCGCAGGTCGTTTTCGAGCCAGTCGTGCAGCGCGCGGCAGCTCCGTTCGGCCTGGCTGCATGGGTCGTTGATCTTATTCACCCGGCCACCGCGCGAGCGGCTGTACCACTGTGCCTGGTTGCCGTCGCGCTCGATGATAATTTCGCCGCCTTTGACTTCCAGCACCAGCACGCCGTGTTCGGGATGCGCGATCAGGAAGTCGGCTTCGCCCACGCTGCCATGCATCCGCGAGTCGTGGGTAATCCACCTGACGCTGTGAATGACCGTGAACGGCGGCGGCAGCGCTTCCAGCCGTTCCTTGAGTTCGATTTCGGCGTCGCTGGTCGTGTCGTCCGCGCCGGAGCCGCGCAGCACCCTGCCGCGATAGAAGCCCTGCAGGTAGCCGACGGTGATCTGCCCCGGATTGCGCTGGAGTTCGCGCAGGCCGAGCGAGGTGATGCGGAAGCTGTCGTGGATCGACTCGCGGTGGTGCTGCTGCTTTTCGACAAAGCCTGCTTTGCAGAAGTGGATATCGCACCAGGCGACGCGGCTGACGATGGCAAGCTGGTTGCCCGCCATCTCCTGCAGGTCGTCCTCGCTGAGACTGAAGTACCTGCCGAGCCGGAACATCAACTGACCGCGGGTATAGCTGTTGCCGTCGCTGAGCAGGCGCAGGAACGGCACCAGGAACTCGTTTTGGGTTGGGATGGGCATGCGTTCGGAACCTCACTCCTGTGTTCCGAACAGTTCGTGAACAGTCATCTTTGTTGGCTGCATGGTGGCGCATCTCCGGTGTTTGCTAGAAGCATTTAGAGCCTTATTTTTCGTTAGGCCCTAGGATGCAGACTGAAGTGTAGCGATCAACACCTCAATCATCTGCTCATAGTGATCGCTAAAACTAAGATTCGGCCGCAATCCTTGTTCGCTAGAAAGATACAGTGGCACAGCGGCCTCCAGATACTTGAGTGGAATAATCTGGGTAGGAAACTGCCTTGCGAAAAGATACTCTTTCGCAACCCATTCCGACTGCCGCATTGCAGGGCTTATAATGAACAAGCATACTTTTGACCTTTGTATTGCACGCTCAACTTCATGTACCCAGACGGCCGTTCCTGGTTCCAGGTTCTCGTCGATCCAGGTATCAATACCTGCATCACGTAAGGCATGAGTCAGCCTCAATGCGAATTCTTCCGCATCTTTACGGGCGTAGCTGATAAAGACTGGTCCACCAGTCGCGCTTCGGCGCGGTTCTCGACGTTGGAGAAGCTGATGCAGTCTAAGAGCCAAAGAGGCGACCGCTCTTACCTCTGAGGAAGGGTCACGCAGTGCAGCCCGGAGCATTCCCGGCTGAGCACGTAGTTCTCCTAGCTGTGCAATTGCTCTTACTCGCACGCTGGCGCTCGCTAGATCGCGCATGGCGGCAAGGCAGCAGTGTATAACAAGGTCGATATTGGGGTGAGGATTTTCAAGTTGCTCGAGACCGTACTCTATTTGTCTAGACCCATCGATACTCTTGATCGGTGGATAAGTAGGATTGGCTTGGCGCAATATTGAAGCCAACGTCGCAAATGCCGCGTCGTGGTTGTCGCGAAAGTCCACAATGGTTCGGTCATCTTGAAGATAAGCCGGTGCGTCGACTCCATCAAGGCGAATTCCAATAATCGGTCGATCATGTGACAGCGCAGTGTTTAGATAACTGGGCCTAGGAGAACCCGCAGAGTTCGCAGAGGTTATTACAAGGAGTGGTGAGGCACTTCGGCCTACAACTTCGACGGTTCCAGCCCCACAATTTCCATCTCTATCGACAGCGTCCGCCCAAGATGGAATCCCCTCGTAGAACAATCGTTGTCTTAACCAGACAGCAAAATCACGATCTTCGTACGCATAATCAATGAGGGCGTAACTCGAGTAGTCAGGCCAACACGTTGGCATTTCTTGGTCCTATCCCAGTATGTCCTTGCCTGTCGAGTGAGACGAAGCTGTCAGCCCCGTGACCAAGCAATGTGGACGACGCAGCCATCTGGTGCATGAGTAACGTCGGCTCTTTTGAACTGGCCGATCAGAGAAGTTTACTGCTTCACCACTGCCTCCATTCCTTATAGCGTCCACGGCCAACCGAACAGAAACGACGTAATCAAGCCGCATGCGCCAAGAATCCCCAGAACAATCGCTGCCATGGTAATTAATGAGAGCGCAAAGCTGCCCACGGTAATGACCGCAATTAGAGCGGCTAAGGCGGCGACAAGCGTGACCACGACTTGGAGGATGAGCGCACCCCAATCGACTGTAGCAATACCGGCCTGCAGAGCCATGACAAGCTCGCGCCCGGCCAGGGTGAGCGCAACGCATGAAGTCGCTATGATTGCGAAGTACAGAGCGATGCGCTTCTGCCCGCCACCTTGTGTGGCATAGTCATAGCCGCGCTTGGGCTTTTCAAAGAAGCCATCGAAAACACCATCGGTTGTTGTGTGGTTGTGAACATAATACGTGTTCGACTCGGCATAACGAATCGCCTCGTCCTTATCAGGAAATCTTCCAAGTACTTCACCGTCAGGGGCAAGGACAGACCAGCTTTGCCCCTGCCAGACAATGATGAGGTTGTTGATCACCGTTTTTCGGGCCATCGGGTGTCTCTGGTTTTCTGCCGGTCGCCGCGTTTCGGGATGCGGCGACCTGTTACGCTGCGCAAATGAAAATGCTAACTCACTCCACCTTGTGCGCCGCTCTGATGTCCCCCGGAGGTGGGTCGAGGCGGGAGACGTACCGCGCGATGCAGTCCGGGTCTTCATGGACGCCGAGCGCCGCCATCTCGTCGTACATCTCCAGAATGGTGCGCTTGGTGCGGTATTCGCCATAAGCCGCTTCGTCCTTGCGCCTGACGATGGGGAAGGTGTCCATGATGTAGTCGACGTCGTCGCGCTCGATGCCGTAGAGGTGGAAGTAGAGCGCGTCCAGCTCGCAGCGCATGATAAAGCGGCGCTCGTCGTCCCACACGAACGGCGGGCCGTCATAGCCGAGGTCACGTGCAAAGGACGTTAGGTCGTAGGCCGTGTAGGTCAGTTCGAGGACTCTCTGCGTAACGAAACGGTTTGTTGTATCTGAATACGCGCGAGG
>QGUR01000069.1 GCA_003242205.1 Chloroflexota bacterium
TGTTGGCTTTCACCGGAATGTGCGCTTCGTAATATTTATTGACGTCGTCGTAAACCAGATCAAGCCCCGCCAGCGTCAGCTCACCGCCAACCATAATCATGGGCCGCTTGATGCGTACCCAGCGCGGATCGGGAATCATACCGGTGCCGATACGATAGTTCTCAGCGTCGTCGGCCAATTCGTGATTGACGCCGTCGAAAATGCGAACAATCTGGCCATCGACGTCGATGGCGTAGGGAATCCACATATTGTTGCCCAGCACCATCCGTCCGATGGTCTCGGCAACCGTCGTTTTACCGTTACCGGGAGGCCCGTACAAAAAGATCGACTTGCCGGAATTGATCGCCGGGCCGATGCGCCCAAGCATTTCCTCGGACACGACGAGATGCGACAGCACCTGTTGCAACTGATCCCGGTGGACAACCAGTTTCTGCTGGTTCTGTTCATGCATGGCGCGCACATACTGATCGAGCGTGACCGGCGCAGGCCCGGCATATTGCGACCGTTCCAGCGCTTCGCGCGCCTTTTCGGCCCCCTTGGACGAGATGAGGTACTGGTATGACGCCTCGCCCAGCCCACCCGCGCCCCGGACCTCGATGTATTTCTCGCGCTTCAGGAAATCAATGATCGTATCGAGGACGCCAGTGAACGGCAGCTTGACGATATCGGCGATGGTATGTCCCGCCATGTAGCCGCCGAAATACAGCACTTTCAGAACGAGGTCAGCGACGTTCAGCAGGTTCAGCCCGGTATCTTCGAGACTGCGAAGATATGGCGGGTTCCAGCCAAGCGAACCGGTTTCCGACCGGGGGCGCTGCGCGCTGATAGTCTTTATGGGCTGCGGGCGCTGCAAATTTGGGACCAGACGATCTGTCATAACGATTGTCCTCGTTTACATCTGAAGGGATCGCGTTGCAGACAGGCGTTCTGTGCAACGAAAAAGCAATGCGGCGTCGCTGCGGTGTGGCCAGAGTGCTCCTTCTCGAAGTATATCCCAGGCCGGAAAGCACACACAACGGGGAAGTATTGAGATTTTAATGCAATCGTCTATTGAGACAATGTGTCCGGTGCGGTATAGTCACTGACATTCGGGTTTCATCGTTCCCGTCCGGACCTGACATCGCTGTTTCTGTCACGCTCAGGACCCGATCGTACAGGATAACCTTTATGATTGACTGCATTCGCTGGTTAGGGCATGGCAGCTTTGCAATTGATGGCCCGCCGCTGATTTACATCAACCCCTGGCGTGTTACCCGTGGCGAAAAACCCGCCGACATCATCCTGGTCAGCCACGATCACTACGATCATTTTTCCATCGCCGATATCGAAAAACTTCGCGGTCCCAACACCGTTGTGATCGGCAATGAGCAGGTTGCGCGGGAAATCGAAGGCTGCATCGTGCTGCGCCCCTGGCAGAGCCACAGCTTCGAACGCACCTGCATCAAGGCTGTACCCGCTTACTCGCCCAATGATTTTCGCCACCCTCCGGAGGATGGCGGTCTGGGCTTTGTCATCTCGCTGAATTTCTACGACATCTACTATGCCGGCGATACCCAGATCATTCCTGAGATGGACTGCATTCGCCCGGACATCGCCATTCTGCCGATAGATGGCAACGGCACGCTGACGGTCAGCGACGCAGTACAGGTCGCGCGGCGGATGCGACCACGCTGGGTCATTCCGTGCAACTGGGGCGCGCCGGGCAGCAATGCTACCTGGCTGGAAGCGCAGATGTTTGCGAACGAAATCGCCGGCGAGTGTGAAGCGCTGCTGCTCGAAGCGACTCACAACTGACCCGCGCTCGCGCCAAGTGTATAGCGGTTGGGCGCGCCAGACGCCTGCACAACGATGCACGCGGCGTCTGGGCTGATGTGGTCATTTCTCGTCCGGCGGCAAAGCCTTAAACGGCGTGTAGTACCGGCGCAGCCACTGGCACAGGCCATCAAGACCGGGGAACAGGACCCGCTCGGTAATGTTCAGCCAGTCCAGCCGGTCGCGCAGTTGCAGCTTCAGGCTGCCGGGAATGATGATCTTGGTATATCGCTTGCCCTGCTCTTCCAGCCAGTCGTCGAGCGCAGCGTTTGGGTCAGACATGATCGAGAACAGCGCGTACTGGTTGACAATACGCGCATCGAGCGAAGGCGGCTCGAAAAAGAGCGCGAAAACGTCCCGCGACAGGGCGTCGAATTCCGCCAGTGTTTTCGCGTGCCGGTCAAGAATGTCGGTCGTAAATGCGGAAAAGCCCTCGGACTCCAGGCTAGAGCGCAGGGGTTGCGGCAAGTGAGCGTGAAAGCTGTTGACATCGACGCGCCAGATGACACCGCTGATGCTGGTATCGGGCATCGAGCCAACCGCGAAATGCATCGCCACGTACGGCGAATAGGTCCAGTCGAGCAACCGCGTTGGCAGGCCGTGATGCTGCCCCAGAGACAATAAATTCCAGAGTGAATCGCGCCCGGTAAACTCGTAGTTGGCGTATTTGATGAAGCTGTTGAGGATGATCGACTCCATCTTGCGGGTCTGCGCTTCCGGATAGCCGAGGCGTTTCAGACCCGACTCGAGCGATTGCCAGACATACGGCACGCCACGAAAGACGCTCGTCGAACGAAAGCGCTGCAAAGTCTCGTTCCAGACATCCTGGCTGAGCACTTCGTCAAGCTCGTTCCAGCTTCGCACTTCGATAACTTCAACGGTCATAACTTCACCTTGCCGGCGACTGCGCGTATTCGCCAGCCAGCCACGCGCTGGCGTCCTCCGGATTTATCTACATTGCCACAAGTTCGCACCCCAACAAAAACAGGCGACCTGTGATAGCAGGCCGCCTGTTATATCAGATCAGCGTAAGGTTTGCTCAGGCCGCGGTATTCAGCGTGCCGTCCTCGGCCCACTCCATTTGCGTGTTGTCGGCGGTGAAGATCAGCGGACGAGAGACGCCATTGATAACATCGGCATTGATGACGACCCGCCGGATATCCTTGCGCCCTGGCGCTTCGTACATGACATCGAGCAGGCAGCTCTCGATGATCGAGCGCAGACCGCGCGCGCCGGTGCCGCGTTTCATCGCCAGCGACGCCGCCGCCGACAGCGCGCTGTCTTCAAACACCAGCTCGACATCATCCAGCGCCAGTAATTGCCGGTACTGTTTGACCAGCGAGTTCTTCGGCTCCACCAGAATGCGGATTAGGGCCTGCTCGTCGAGCGGATCGACGTTGACCAGCACCGGCAGACGCCCGACAAACTCCGGAATCAGGCCAAACTCCATCAGGTCTTCAGGACTGATCTGGCGCAGCAGCGCCGACTTGTCCGGCGCAGAACGCCGCCCGCTGAGGTCAAAGCCAAGTGTACCTTTAGCGCCGATGCGCTTGGCAACCGTTTCCTCGATCCCTGCGAACGTACCGCCACAGATAAACAGAATGTTGGTCGTGTTGACCTGCAGGAATTCCTGATGCGGATGCTTGCGCCCGCCCTGCGGCGGCACGTTGGCCACCGTGCCTTCGATGATCTTAAGCAGCGCCTGCTGCACCCCTTCGCCCGACACGTCGCGGGTGATCGACGGATTGTCGTGCGTCTTACGCGCGATCTTGTCGATCTCATCAATGTAGACGATGCCGCGCTCGGCGCGCGAGATATCGCCATCGGCAGCCTGAATCAGCCGCAGCAGGATGTTCTCAACATCCTCGCCAACGTAGCCGGCCTCGGTGAGCGACGTCGCGTCGGCAATGCAGAAGGGCACGTCCAGAATGCGCGCCAGCGTCTGCGCCAGCAACGTCTTGCCGCTGCCAGTCGGCCCGACGATCATGATGTTGCTTTTTTCGAGTTCAACGTCGCCGGCAACGTTGTCATTCTGAATGCGCTTGTAGTGATTGTAGACGGCAACGCTGAGCACCCGCTTGGCGTAATCCTGCCCGACGACGTATTCGTCGAGGTGTGCCAAAATTTCGCGCGGCGACAGCAGGCGGTCGAGGTGAAAATCAGGTTCCGGGTTCGCCGCCGACGCCGTGTTTTCCTCGTACAGAATGCGCTGGCACAACTCGACGCAGTTGTCACAGATGAAAACACCATCCGGGCCAGCGATCAAGCGCTCAACTTCGTCGTGGCTCCGGCGACAGAACGAACAGCGTTGGTTGCCAGGTACGTAGCTCACCGCGTAACTGCCCCCGCTTTCGCCCCTTCCAGGACAGCATCGACCAGACCATACTCAACGGCCTGATGTGCAGAGAGATAGATGTCACGGTCCTGATCGCGTTCGATAATTTCGCGATCCTGGCCCGTGTGCTTGACGAAAATGCCGAGAATCGTTTCTTTCAGGCGCATGATTTCATTAGCCTGAATGACGATGTCCGACGCCTGGCCCTGCGCGCCGCCCAGAGGCTGGTGCATATGGATGGTCGCGTTGGGCAGCGCATAGCGCATCCCGTGCGCGCCCGCCGTCAGAATGACCGTGCCGAAGCTGGCCGTGATGCCGATGGCATAGGTGCTGACGGGCGCGGAAATCTGCTGCATCGTGTCGTAAATCGCCAGACCGGCATAGACCATACCGCCGGGCGAATTGATGTACATCTGAATCTGGCGGTCCGGATCTTCCCGTTGCAGGAACAGGAGTTGGGCCACGATCAGGTTCGCAATCTGGTCGTTGATCGGCGTACCCAACATGACAATACGCTCTTTGAGGAGCAGGGAATAAATGTCGTAGGCGCGTTCGCCACGACTGCCCTGCTCGATCACCATCGGAATGAGACTATAAGGGTTCATGGTTACGCCGATTCTCCTTTTTCCTCAGGAACAGCATCGGTGCTCTCGTCGGAAGCGGCTGCTGTCTGCGCCACCAGTTCCGGCGCTTCACCGCGGCCAATCAGGCTGATACGCTCCATAACTTTCTGGCTCAGCATATCATTGCGAAGGCTTTCGCGCATGTTCCTGTCGCGGAACAGACGACGATAATTGTTAGCCTGTTCGCCGAAATTCGCAGCCGCGCTCTCGATCTCCGCTTCAAGCTGTTCGTCGGTCACCTCTAGCCCTTCGGCCTCGGCCACCTGGCGCATCACCAGCGCGCGCTCGACCGTGCTGATGGCCACATCGCGGTAATCCGCATACAGGTCGTCGCGCGTCTTCTGCGTGATCTTCAGGTAATCGTCGAGGGTCAGGCCGCGCTGGCGCAGGTCGCTGTCCATACGGCGCAGGTAGCTTTCGATCTGGTCGTTAATCACCGCTTCGGGATACCTGATGGTGGCGCGCTTGACCATCTCGTCCAGCACCTTGCGACCATGCTCTCTCGTCGCCTGCTCTCGCGCACTGCGTTCCAGATTCTCGCGAATACGCATCCGCAGCTCCAGCAACGTGAGCGGCTGTTTTTCATCCGCCGTGGCGCGCGCCGCCAGCTCGTCATTGAGCGCAGGCAGCGTGACCGTTTCGATTTTGTTCACGGTCACAGTGAATTTGACCGGCTTTCCGGCATATTGGCCGTAGGCTTCTTCGTCGGGATAGGTCAGCACAAACTCGCGGGTTTCGCCAACCACCGCCCCGGTCAGCGCCTCGATAAAGCCGGGAGCCGGCACAGTGTCCTCGTCCAACAGCACCGAGGCGTCATGTTCGTGAATGACAGTCCGTTCGTCAACGATGTGCTCGTGCTCGTGTTTTTCTTCAGATTCCTCAGCGCTAGCCTCTTCCGCAGCGTCACCGCTTTCCGCTTCGGCGACCGGCTCCTCATCCTTCGCAGCGTCGTCGCTTTCAGCTTCGCCGTTCGTCGCCTCATCCTCGTCCACCAGACGAGCGTCGATGTAGGCGGTGATCCGGTTGCCGGGTTCGACCGGGCGGTGGCTTTCCTCGACGACGGCGAACTGCTCCTGCAGAGACTTCAACGCGCGGTTGACGTCATCATCGGTGATTTCAGGAACGGTGTAGTCTACACGAACATCTCGATAATCGTTTAGATCAACGGTAGGCTGCAGTGGCACCGTGAAAGTAAAGACAGGCTGCCCTTCGACTTTCACGTCCTCAAGCTGGCCAGGGCCATAAGGCTCGATCTGAGCCTCATCCAGCGCCTCCTGATAGATCTGATTGCCGAGTTCTTCTACCGCCTCTTCCAGCAGCGCGCCTTCACCAACGTAATTCGCGATAATGCGATAGGGCGCCTTGCCCCGACGAAAGCCGGGAATATTCAGCCGCCGCGACAGCTTTTTGGCCGCGGCCACCTTGGCCTGTTCGAGCCGCTCCGGCTCGACATCGACCACCAGGCGAGCAGTATGATTATCTAGACGTTCGGTTTGGGTCTTCAACGGGTTATCCTTGCAAAGCACTGAACAGCGACGCGCTGTTATCTACATGAGATGCAGGTCGTAGGGAGCGGTAAGCAGTGGACAGTCGCGCAAGAGGCACTAATACGCCCTCGGGCAATGGGGAAGGAGGGACTCGAACCCTCACCTCGAAAGAGACATGATCCTAAGTCATGCGCGTCTGCCAGTTCCGCCACTCCCCCGCGTAGGTGATTTCGTATTATAGTCAACGTGACAATCAGCTACAAGGGCAAATCAACGGATGTCCACGCGAGACAGGCTCTCGAAATCCTGATCGCTGGCGCGAGCAAAAACCGTGGTGATGATAACCTGCGCGAACCGAAATAGCGCCTGCATACGGGTGATGCGGTCGATGTAAACCTCGGCAAGATGGCGGTCTTCCTCGTCCATCTCGCCGACTGCCTCCGTCAGCCGGTCGATGTTGTCCTGCATAACGGATAGCGCCCGCTCAAGATCGCGCATTTCGCGCCCATTGAGGATGTTCGCGATAATCTGCCAGAAGTCGGTTTCGGCCTCGTAATACTTGCGGCGTCCGCTGCTGCCACGCACCCAGACCTGCCGCACCATGCCCAGATTCTCCAGCGTCCGCATATTCATGCTGGCATTGGCCTTGGAAATATCCAGACGCTCGACCATGTCATCCAGACACAGTGGCCGGTCGCTGAGCAGCAGCGCGCCATAGAGCTGGCCCATGACCTTGCTGAAGCCCAGATAGTTGGAAAGCTGGCCCAGCCCATCGAGCATACTGTCGTGAACCGCGGCCAGATGTTCGTTGCCCTGCATACCCGTTTGGCCGGGTCTTGCTGTCATTAACGTTTCGCCTCTCGCCCTGATCTCTTATTAATTTTATCAATAACATTGCTGCGCGACAATTCGGAGGACGTGCAACAGCGCGGATCACTCGTAGCGCAGCGCGTCGATGGGATTAAGCGCCGACGCGCGGTTGGCCGGATAGATACCGAAAAACACGCCAATGCCGACGGAGATGCCG
Organism: Chloroflexota bacterium; assembly: GCA_003242205.1. Classification (GTDB taxonomy): domain Bacteria; phylum Chloroflexota; class Anaerolineae; order Aggregatilineales; family Phototrophicaceae; genus ZC4RG36. Next base: position 7,285 of record QGUR01000069.1, read on the forward strand.
GTCGCCAGCAGCACGCTCGACGCCTGTACCACAACCTCAAGATTGTCGACATAGACAGACACGAGCCATGACAGCGCCGAAGCGATCGCCACGCCGACCATGCCGCCGACCAGCGACAGCGACGTCGCTTCGGTCAAGAACTGCAGCAGAATGTCCCTGCGTCGCGCGCCAATAGCCTTCCGCAGCCCGATTTCGCGCGTGCGCTCGGTCACGGTGACGAGCATGATATTCATAATGCCGATACCGCCGACCAGCAGCGAGATGCCGGCGATGACCGCCAGAAAGATGGTGAGCAGCGCGGTGATGTTGCCGACGCTGGTCAGCAGGTCTTCCTGCGTCGCCACGATAAAATCGTCCTCGTCGCGGAAACTGATGCCGTGCAACTCGCGCAAGGTCTGGCGAATCTGCTCCACAACCGGCCTGACCGTGCTCTGATCGCGCGCTTCCACGATGATCGCGGTGACAGAACGCTCACCCGAAGTCGTGCGGTTGCTGGTAAAACGCTGCTGCGCCGTCGTAATCGGGATCAAGACGACATTATCCTGATCGGTTCCGGGGCCAAAACTGGCCGAGCCGACAACGTTCAGCACGCCGACGATCTGCACCGGCACGCCCTCTATTCGCAGATTCTGGCCAAGCGGATTGGTGTCGCGAAAGAGGTTCTCGACCACGCGGCTGCCGATGACCGCGACGCGCGCGCCGCCACTCACTTCGTCCTCGGTGAACATCCGCCCGGCAATGATGCTGCGACCGAGAATGTCGACATAGCGCGGCGTGACGCCGGTCACGCGCGCTGTGGATTGCGCGCTGCCGAAAACCACGTTCGAGGTAAAGCTGCGGGCGATATCGAACGTCGGCACCACCGCCGCTGCATCCGGCACCAGATACGGATCGGACAACGCATCGACATCCGCCTGCGTTAGCGGAGCGGGCCGGCCAAAATTGTCGATTGTGCCGAACACGTAGACCAGATTGGTGCCGATGCCGGCAAACTGCCCGATGACAAACGCTTCCAGCGCTTGCCCAAGCGAGACGAGCAGGATGACAGCGGCCACGCCAATCGTAATGCCGAGCATGGTCAGCGCCGACCGCAGCTTGTTCGTTCGCAAACCCAGCACCGCCATGCGAATGTTCTCGAACATCGTGCCTCCTACTCGAACCGAAGCGCCTCAATCGGGCGCATACGGGCCGCACGGCTGGCGGGATAGAGGCCGAAAAAGACGCCGACAAAACTGCTGACGCCCGTCGCCAGCACAATCGCGTCCAGCGTCAGCGACAGGCTGAGTCCTTCGACCAGCGCCGTTACGATGGTCGTGATCGCGTAACCAAGCGCAATGCCGATCGCGCCCCCGACAATCGAAAGCAGGATACTTTCGATCAGGAACTGGGTCAGGATATCCCGCGCGCGCGCGCCGACCGCCTTCCGCAGCCCGATTTCGCGCGTGCGTTCGGTCACGGATACCAGCATGATATTCATGATGCCGATGCCGCCGACCAGCAGCGAAATGCTGGCGATCAGCCCCAGCACAATGGTCAGCAATCCGGTGATCTGGCCGACGGTGTCCAGCAAATCCGCCTGATTGATGATCGAAAAATCCTGGTCGCCTTCAAAGACAACGCGGTGCGCCTCGTGCAGATAATTCTCGATGTCCTGCATCGCCTCCGACATCCGGTCCTCGGACACAGCCTGAACCCACATGACCGACAGCCGGTAACTACCGTCTCTGGCCCGCGCGCGGCTGAGGCGAGTCTGCGCGGTCGTGATCGGCACAAAGACCAGATCGTCGTCGTTCGTAAACGCCGATCCCATCTCCTCCATGACGCCGATGACGGTGAACGGACGCTCGTTAATCCGCACCGTCTGCCCGACCGGATCGTACTCCTTGAAGCCGTACAACTCCTCCACCACGCCTGAAGCCAGCACAACAACGCGCTCGTTATTGGCCACATCGGCCTCGGTGATGAACGAACCGCCGGAACGCACGTTCCAGGAGCGCACGCTGGTGAAGTTCGGCGTCACGCCGGCAACGCTGGTCGTAAATGACTCCGACCCTGCCTTCACAATCGCCCGCACGCGATAGTCCATGGCGACATCCGCGATATTGGGCGCAATCGAGCGATCCATCAAGGCTTCGGCTTCGCGCGTCGTCAGCGGCTCGATGCGGGTACGGTTCGGGTTGGCAGGTTGCTGAGACTGCACGACCAGCAGATTGGTTCCCAACCGCTGGAATTCAGCGGCGATGTAGTTTTCGACGCCGCGCCCCAGACTGATGAGGCTGATGACCGCGCCGACGCCGATGACGATGCCCAGCGTGGTTAGCATGGCGCGCAAGCGGTTGGCCATTAAGCTGGCCACTGCCACGCGAAACGTCTCGATCAGGCTCATCTCAGTTGTATTCTTCCCTGCTGCCCCCGTAGTAGACTTCCTGGAAGATGCCTTCGAGTTCTTCCGCTTCGGAGGGGCGCTCGCTCTCGCCCGCGACCAGCGGCTGCGCGACCTTCCGGTCGGCAACCACCTTGCCGTCGCGGATCATGATCACGCGCTGTGTATGCCGGGCAATCCATGGATCGTGCGTGACAAAGACCGTCGTGATGCCCTTCTCGCGGTTCAACTGCTGGAAGATTTGCATGACTTCGGTCCCGCTGCGCGAGTCGAGGTTGCCGGTCGGTTCGTCGGCCAGAATCATCGACGGTTCGTTGACGAGCGCCCGCGCAATGGCAACGCGCTGCTGCTGGCCGCCGGAAAGCTCGCTCGGCAGATGGTTGAGCCGGTTGCCGAGGCCCACGGCTTCCAGCGCGGCCTTTGCCTTCTTGCTGCGCCCGGAAACGCCGCCATAGATCAGCGGCAGTTCGACCTGCCGCAGCGCCGAAGTGCGCTTGAGCAGATTGAAGTTCTGGAAAACGAACCCGATCTTTTTGTTGCGAATACGGGCCAGTTCGTTTTCGCTCAGCTTGCTAACGTCCACGCCATCCAGATAGTATTCGCCTGACGTCGGCTGGTCGAGACAGCCGAGAATGTTCATGAGCGTGCTTTTGCCCGAACCGGACGGGCCCATAATCGAGACGAACTCGCCCTCATAGACCTTGAGCGAAATGCCCTTCAAAACCTGCAGGGACACTTCACCCATCTGATAGGTCTTGGTGATATTACGCACGTCAATGACGGCGCGGCGGCCGTTTTCATCGACGGCGACTTCTTCTGCACGCTTGCCGTTCCGATTAAATAGTCGTATCACGATTATCCGCCAGCAAAGGGAATAAACGATCCACGAGGCGCAAGCACTACCGTTTGCCCTTCCGCAAGGCCGGAGACAACTTGCGTGTGCGTTTCGTTACGCAGACCCAGTTCAATCGGGACTTCCCGCACCGAGCCGTCGTCCTGAAGCACGGTCGCAAACGCGTTCTGCGTCGCCCGGTCGATGCGAACAAAGCGATTAGGCACGACCAGCACATCCGCCAGATCATCGACGGTAATGGTCGCCGTCGCGGTCATGCCTGCACGCACGGCGGGATCGACTTCATCGACCGAAACGCGCACGCGGTAGCTGACCAACTGTCCCTGCACCGTCGGCGTGACGGCGACGCGGCTGATCGTTCCAGCCAGGGTTTCGTCGGGAAGCGCCTCAAGGCGCAGTTCAACGTGTTGCCCGACCTCAACCTGCGCGATGTCGGATTCATCGACCAGCAGATCGACATAGAAGCCCGAAGTATCCAGCAGGCGCATGGCCGGCTCCATCTGCGGCGGCAGTTCGCCAACAACAAGATTGTTGACGGCAATGACGCCATCGAAAGGCGCGATCAGCGTCGCCTTATCGAGCGCCGCGCGGGCCTGTTCAACGCCAAGCCGTGCCTGTTCGAGGCGAATTTCGGCCTGACGGCGCTCGTACGGCGATGCGCCATCCAGCAACCGTTCAAGCGCGACTTCGGCCTGCACCAGTTGGGCGCGGGCCGAACCCAGCGCGGCCTGATCCGCGCCTTCGTTGGCCACGGCGGCATAGTTCGCGTCGGCAATGATGACGCCCAGTTCGGCCTGCGCCAGCCCGCCTGCGGTCTGGATTTCGAGTGAAGGCGCTCCGGTCGCGCCGCCGCGAAATTCCGGCGGCACAGACATGGTCCGGTCGCGTTCAAGCTGGCTTTGCCACAACTGGTTTCGAGCCAGTTCCGCCTGCAGCCGGGCGATTTCAACGGCCTGCGGGTTCGGGCCGCGAGACGCCGCCGCGAGCGCTGCGTTGGCGCTGTTCACCGCCGCGCGCGCCGCTTCGATGTCGATTTCACGAGGCGACGCAGTCAGCGCCTCATAAGCGACACGCTGGAATTCGAGGGCGATTTCAGCGTCTTCAACCGCCGCTTGCAGGTCTGTAGTGTCCAGCCGCGCAAGGACATCGCCCGCCGCGACCGCCTGGCCAGCGTCAACCAGCACTTCCGCCACCGGCCCGCTCACCTCGAACGCGAGATCGACCTGTCGCACCGGGACAATCGTGCCAGTCCCCGTGACCGTCACGCGGAGCGAGCCGCGCTCGACCAACGCCGAATCGAGCACCTCGACGCCGGCGCGATCCCCAACCGACTGTTGCGCGTTTGCCCTGACGACAACGACCACGACAACGGCAACGACGGTGATGACGAGCAAAAACGATAGCAGACGCTTCATCCTATCCCCCGAAGAAATCGAGCGGCTGCGCGCTCTGGCTGAGCGCGATCACGTCGCCCTGCCTCAGCCCGGAAAGCACTTCGCTATACTCCGAACCCTGCAAGCCAAGCTCAATCTCCGTTTCGCGCAGGCTGCCATCCAGCAACACCTGATTGACATAAGCACGGTTGAAGCGCCGTTCCAGCCGGACGAACTGGTTCGGCACAACCAGCACATTTTCCCGCGATTCGACGACGATCTCCGTCTCGGCGGTCATGCCCGCGCGCACGCGGTCATCCGCTTCGATCAGCGCCACGTCGACCGGATAGCTGATGATGCCTTCAACGTTGTTGCCGACCAGCGAGATTCGCTCCAGCGTGGCGGGCAGTTCCAGATTCGCAAGCGCGTCGATCCGCACGATGGCCGGAAGCCCTTCACGGATACGCCGGATGTCGATTTCATCAACATCGACCGTCAGCCGTAGCGGCTCGATATCCGCCAGTTCAACGACCGGCATGCCCGGTGATACCAGCGCTCCCACTTCGACATTCAGCGCGGCCACGATGCCATCAAAGGGCGCGGTAAGCGTGTATTTGGCCCACTGGCTGGCAGCCTGTTCCAGCTCCATCTGGGCCTGTGTCACGGCAACCTGAGCGTTCTCGATCTCCGCGTCGGTCGGCCCGGCTTTGATGCGTTCGAGTTCGGCCTCTGCGGCGGCAGCGCGGGCCGCAGCGGCGTTCAGATCGGGGCCGGAAGCTGTCTGCAATTGTTGCAATTGCTGGCGGGCGATTTCGAGATTGAACGATGCCTCGCCGATTTTGGCGTCGAGCAGGCGTATCGCTTCCTCAGAGTCGCCGCCAGCCACACGCCGGGCGCGGTTGGCCGCGATATACGCTTCTTCGGCCTGCTGAACGCGAAGCTCGGCGGCGCGCAGTTCATCGGCGGACACCGCGTTCGCAATCGCGTTATAGGCGCTCCACGCGCTGGCGACATTGGCTTCGGCAATCCGAATATCGCGCTCGTCCGGCCCATCAAGCAGGTCCTGCAGGTTCAGTTCGGCCTGTTCCAGCGCGAGTTCGGCCTGCTCATAGGCCAGCCTTGCCTGCGTGTCTTCAAGCCGCAGCAGCGGCGTGCCGGCAGTGACGGCGTCCCCCTCCTCAACCAGAATTTCGGCCACCCGGCCCGGAACCGTCAGGCTCAGGCGCGCGATTTTATCGGCGGCAATCGACCCAATGGCGTTGATAGTGACCTCCACATCGCCATAGCCGACGGTGTGAAACAGGAGATTTTCTTCTTCGCTGGTAGCAGGCGCCACCGCAGGGATCGATTGCAAACCGAAACTCGCGACCGGCAACGCCAGCGCGACAATCGTAAGCAAAATCAACGAACGACGGACGGACATCAGGTAATTTCAGATCCTCTGGAGAACCGGTCTGGAAGGGAAAACAGCACCCCTGACAGGCGCAATCGCCATTTTACCAGGAGACGATGAGAACTAAGTTAAGCATGGACATCGTTATAGATATTTGGATGCCTGTGTCATAGCAAGAGCAGGCCGGGTGAAGTGACGCCTAGCGTTGTAAGTAAGCCAATGGTAACATAATATGCGTCATCTTTCACAATTACGCCCGCATCCTTTGGAGTGTACGCATGCCGTCCACTATTCCCGACATTGTCATCAGCCGGTTGCCGATCTATCTGCGCGCGCTCGACAGGCTTGCACAAGAAGGCCATGAAGTGACGTCGTCGCATGAGCTCGGCAAGCGGCTTGGTATCAGCTCGGCGCAGATTCGCAAGGATCTCTCGCACTTTGGCGGCTTCGGGAAACAGGGGACCGGCTATAAGATCGCTTTCCTGAGCGGGCAATTACGGCAGGTGTTGAAAGTCGACCGCGAATGGGAAGTCGCGCTGGTTGGCGCAGGCGACCTAGGCAGCGCTGTCGCGCGCTATCGCGGATTTACCGACCGCGGTTTCCGCATTACCCATGTTTTCGACGCTGCGCCTGAAAAAATCGGCAAGCGCATTGGCGAGTTCGTAATCGAGCCTATCTCCAGCCTGAAGAAGGTTGTTCAGGAGAACAACATCAAGATCGCCATGATCGCGGTACCGGCGGAAGAGGCGCAGAACGTCGCCGATGCGCTGATCGAAGCCGGTGTGCGAGCGATCCTGAATTACGCGCCGATCAACCTAAAGACACCGGAAGGTGTGCACGTCCAGTACATCGACCCCGTTATCCACATGCAGCGCATGACCTACTATCTGCCGTGAACGGGGGAACAGCATGATCACCAAATCAAAACCGCTCCGATACAACCGGAGCGGTTTTTGATTCCTGACGATGGAGCGATCTAGACGCTCTGGGCGATGCGCCGCAGGATCGCCGGATCGTTCAGCGCCCGCCCTGCCCCGACCGCGACCGCGATCATGGCGTTATCCGCGCGATAGACCGGCACGCCGGTCTTGTCTGTCAGATACTGATCGATGCCGCGCAGCAGCGCGCCGCCGCCGGTCAGCACGATGCCCCGGTCGCTGACATCCGAACACAGTTCCGGCGGCGTGTTCGCCAGCACCGAGCGTACGACTTCGGCGATTTCATTGAGAGGTTCGGCGATTGCCTCCACCACCTCTCCCGTAGTGATCGTGACCGTACGCGGCAGGCCGCTGACGTTGTCGCGCCCCTGCATTTCAACGGACAGGTTTTCCGGCAACTCGACCGCTGCGCCCACCTGAATCTTGACCGACTCGGCTGTCGGCTGGCCGATCGTCAGGTTGTACTTGCGACGCACGTAGCTGATAATCGCTTCGTCGAGCTGCAGGCCGCCCACGCGCCCGCTTTCAGCGCGCACGATGTTGTTCATGGTCATCACAGCGGCTTCGGTGATGCCGCCGCCGATGTTCACCACCATGTCTCCGGCGGGCGTGCCGACCGGCAGTCCCGCCCCAATCGCCGCAGCCAGCGGCTCCCAGATCAGGTACGCTTCGCGCGCGCCAGCCGCCAGCGCCGCTTCATGCACGGCGCGTTTTTCGACGCTCGTCACGCCATATGGCACCGACATCATAACCGTCGGCTTGACGAGGCGGATGCGACCGGCAAGCTTGCTGAAGAAGTGACGCAGCATCGCTTCCGTCACTTCGTAGTCGGCGATCACGCCGTTCTGAAGCGGGCGAATGATCTGAATGTCTTCCTCGTCCACCTTGCCGAGCATTTCGCGCGCAGGCTGGCCGATTTCGACAATCCGTTCTTCTTCGGCGGTCAGAGCAACCAGCGAAGGTTCCTGAAGGACAATCTGCTCGTTTTCGTAGATCAGGACATTGACCGTACCAAGATCGACGCCGAGCTTCTTTTCAAACAGGCCCATAGATGTGGCTCACTCAACCCGATGGTTATACGCCTCAAACCGGCGTCACGGTCAAGCGGCAGAAGTATAGCATACAACCGAGACGAGAAAGTAGAGACGGCTTACAGATTTTCAGGGCAAAACGCCCGGACCGGATTTGCCGTAGAAACGCGCCTCAGGAAATTTTACAGCCGGTCTCCGTCAGGGCAGATGACCTGCTGCCGGAGTCTTAAGCGCTGCGGCAAAACCAGTTGCATCGAAAACAGAAAACGCCCTCGCCGGCACAGGTCAGCGAGGGCGTGATCTGCTTGTATCTGACGGCGCGTTATTCCTCGCGCCGGTCCGGCTCCTGATCGAGAATCCGGATGGTCGGGCCGCGCGACTGAATCTTGCGGGCGATGCGCGTCGCCAGTTCTGCCCGGCGCAGGGCCAGTGTGGCCTCGCGGTTGGCTTCCGGCGGCACACCCCGCTGCAGCATTTCAGCAGCGCTGGCGCGGGCCGCTTCCACGGCTTCGAGGTCGATCTCGTAGGAAGACTCGGCCAGATCCGCCAGAACGATAACACGTCCCGGACGCACATCCACCACGCCGCCATAGATGGCAAAGCGTTCTTCGGCGTTGCCCTTACGGACGATCAGTTCGCCGAAACCGAGGGTCGTCAGCACCGGCGCGTGATGCGGCAGCACACCCATCGTGCCTTCGCTGGCCGGAACGATGACCATATCGGCATTCGGCTCTTCGAACACGCGCCGTTCCTGTGTGACAATCTCGACGTGCAATGGCATTTCGTTTTGCCCCTGAAACTAGGAGGCTTCCGCCATACGCTGTTCGTGGCGCTCCAGCACGTCCTCAATCGGCCCCGCCATGTAGAAGTCCTGCTCGGCGATATGATCGACTTCGCCATCGAGGATCATGCGGAAGCCGCGCACCGTGTCCTTGATCTTGACGTAGCGGCCTTCACGACCCGTGAACTGCGCGGCCACGAACATCGGCTGGCTGAGGAACAGCTCGATCTTGCGCGCGCGTGCCACCAGCAGCTTGTCGTCGTCCGAAAGCTCGTCGATACCGAGAATGGCGATGATGTCCTGCAGGTCCTTGTAGCGCTGGAGCACCTGCTGAACTTCACGCGCCGTGCGGTAGTGTTCCTCACCAACGATGAGCGGGTCGAGAATCTTGCTGGTGCTGGCCAGCGGGTCAACCGCCGGGAAGATGGCGCGCGCGGCAATCGAACGCTCCAGCGCGATCGTGCCGTCGAGGTGCGTGAACACGGCCACCGGGGCCGGGTCCGAATAGTCGTCCGCAGGCACATAAACCGCCTGCATCGACGTGATCGATCCGGTGCGCGTCGAGGTAATGCGCTCCTGAAGCTGGCCCATCTCGTCCGCCAGCGTCGGCTGGTAACCGACCGCCGATGGCATACGACCGAGCAGCGCCGATACTTCCGCGCCGGCCAGCGAGTAACGGAAGATGTTGTCGATAAAGAGTAGCACGTCGCGGCCCTCATCGCGGAAATGTTCCGCCATCGTCAGGCCCGAAAGCGCGACGCGCAGGCGCACGCCCGGCGGCTCGTTCATCTGGCCGAACACCATCGCCAGCTTGTCGAGCACGCCCGCCTCTTCCATTTCGTAATACAGAGCCGTGCCTTCACG